>JAUIEH010000538.1 GCA_030428405.1 Alphaproteobacteria bacterium | reverse complement strand
GTCGTACACGCCGTTATTCCCGCCGCGCCAGCGCCGCCCAATACGAGCCTGCGCGTCAGCATGGTCACGTCACGCCCTCCGCCGGCGCACGTCTCGCGCGCAGGCTCAGTGCGAACACGCTGAGGAACGAGATGACGCACATCGCAAACAGATAGACCGATATCGACAACGCCGAATGAAACTGCGCGAACAAGGCTGTGGCGATAATCGGCGCGAAACCGCCGCCGACAACGGAGCCAAGCTGATAGCCCAACGATGCGCCTGAATAGCGAACCTCGACGGGAAACAGCTCCGCAAACAAAGCCGCTTGCGGACCATACATCATGCTGAGAAAGGCCATTTCGATGAGAATAGCGGCCGTGATGAGGACTGGCGAGCCGGTTTCCACGAGCGGAAACATTGCAAATCCCCACGCGCCGGCGAGAACGGCGCCAAGCATGAAAATGCCTCGCCGCCCATAAGAGTCGGATATCCTTCCACAGACTATCAATATGGGTATCATCAACACGCTGCTGAACATCACCGCGCTCAAAAGCGTCTCGCGCGGAATGCCGAGGGTCGATGCGCCATAAGCGACGATATATGTGATCGCTATATAAAAGCAGGTGTTGTTGGCGACGAACGCGCCGCCGGCGAGCAACACGTTCGGCATATGCCCGCTCAACACTTTGGCGAGCGGCATGCCTTTCGGCTTGTCCACCGATACGCCTAGGGCGGCCTCCGCTTGTTCGAACTCGCTCGACTCTTCCAAACGGAAATGGACATAGATCCCAATGCCCACAAGCGCGACGCTGAGCAGAAACGGAATGCGCCAGCCCCAGGCAAGAAATCCTTCATCCGATGAGGCTCCGCTCACGATGAGGAATATGAGATTTGCGGCGACCAGACCGAGCGGCACGCCGATCTGCACAAAGCTGCCGTAAAAGCCACGCCTGTTCGGCGGTGCGCTCTCAATGGCCATGAGCGCAGCCCCGCCCCATTGTCCGCCAACTGATAAGCCTTGTGCGAATCTTAGCGCGACGAGCGCCAAAGGCGCTGCGACGCCAATCTGCTCGTAACTCGGCAGAAGCCCGATCATTGTGGTCGCCGCGCCCATGATCAACAACGCAATCGACAGCGCGCGCTTGCGCCCGATCAGGTCTCCGAAATGTCCAAACACGACGCCGCCGATGGGGCGCGCAATGAACCCGACCGCGAATGTGCTGAACGCCGCAATCTGAGCGACGAACGGCGGCAGATCGGCGGGAAAGAACAAAGTCGGGAATACAAGCGCCGCAGCGGTGCCGTAGATGAAAAAGTCATACCACTCGATCGCCGCAGCTGCTGAAGCCGTGGTCGCGACCTTTACGATTCGCGCCCCTGAACCGGGTCCGTCCTCCGCCACACACTCCCCCCTTCGTGTCTTGCTGATTGCGTATCAGTTTTATGTTTCAGCGCTGAGCCGCAGCGTAAGCAGCGCCTTGCGCGCCGACGATATCGACGAGGTCGCCAAGCGCAACGCCGACATCGACGCGATGAAGCCCCCAATCGTTGAACGCGCGCCCATTCACGACGACGTCGCCTGGAATGTCGTGCGCGCGAAGGTCTTCATCGTCGGCATGAATCTCAACGGCGAGATAGGTCTGCGAACCGTTGTTCACACATCGCGCGCTGAGCAAGCCGGGCGTGGCGACAAAGGTCGCGTCGATCGCCTCGCCGGTTTGTGTCCAGGAAAAGCCGTCCGGAGACCACTGTCTGAAGTCGGCCGGGAAATAGCTTTCAAGCGGCCCCTCTCCCCCGGCGAGATTCGCCGGGTTGGTGCACAGAGCTTGTGAGTCAGCGATGACTTCGGTTGTGAGCGGCTCGATCGGCCGACCGAAATAGCTGTTCATGGAAGGCGGCGCATCTTCGCGAAATGTCGAGTACGAGATGACGCAACCCGTCTGCGTCCGCGTACGGCATGCCGGGATGTTATGAAAGGTTCCGCCGACATCGGCGCCGGTCGGCACGACGA
>JAUIEH010000537.1 GCA_030428405.1 Alphaproteobacteria bacterium | reverse complement strand
GCCTCGGCCAGCATCTCGGCTTCTTCGGACGCCTGAGCCAAAGCGGGCGCATGCAGGCAGAAAGCGAGAATGGCCGCCGCGAACAGCCTCATGGCGCAAGCGCGCGCTTGATGGCGGCGTTGAGCGCGCGCACGCCGGCCGCAGGTCCTTCCGGGTGGTCCCAGACGCCGGACGAGACCGCCAGAAAATCCGCGCCCGCCTGCACCAGAGGCGCTGCGTTTTCCGCATTGATCCCGCCGATCGCCACGCATGGCGTCGTGAACAGCTCCGACCACCATTCGACAATCTCCGGATCAGCTTGAGACGACGGCGTCTTGGTCGTCGTCGGATAGAACGCGCCGAACGCGACATAATCAGCGCCCGCATCCGCCGCTTCGATCGCATGGTGGCGCGAGGCGTGACATGTCACGCCGATTACGGCGTCGCGCCCCATATCGGCGCGGGCGGCTTCATAAGAGGCGTCGCTCTGGCCGACGTGAACGCCGTCGGCGCCGAGTTCACGCGCCAGATCGGGACGGTCATTGAGGATGGCCGCCACTCCGCGCGTGCGCGCAATCGCAATCAGCACCGGGGCGTGCTGGCGGATATAGGCGTCGGAGGCGGGCGCTTCGTCTCCCGTTTCGGGATTGATTTCGCCTTTAAAGCGAATTTGCACCGCGCCGACATCGCCGGCTTCGAGCGCTTCGTCGAGCGCGCGCGCAAGCGCGGCCGGGTCCTCGGGCCGCGGAGGCGTAATCAAATAAAGGCGACAGCGCAGGGGTTGAGGCGTGATCATTTGGGGCGTTGCAAGTTGGGGCGGTCGGTTGGATCGCGCCTTGCATCGTCCGGGTCAAGCAGAGAGCTGCACGCGCCGATCTCGAACGCTTGCGTTTCCTTTTCGGTAACCGGAGCGCCGAACCGTGCACGTCGTAGCGCTTCTGCGAAACTTTGTTGCGAGCGGGTTAGGAAACGCCTCACCTTTGAGGCGAGGCGCGAGGAGACGAGCATGGCGCGGATGGCGGCGCAGAATCTCACGATGAAGGCGGCGATCGCCGCATTGGCGGCGAGCGCTGCGGCGTGCGCCACGGCTCCGGAGCCGGTCGAAGTTGTCGAGCTTCCGGATCGCATTGAACCTTTCACTTTGCCTCAGCCGGGCGAAGCCTGTCTGGCGGTTTGGGAAGCAACTCCCGAGCTGCAGCCGGTCGAGGCGCGCGGCGGCATGGTGCTCGGCGGCGGCCTGATGAACGCCAGCGCGACGCCGCGCTTCCAGGAGCGCGACACGTTCGGCTGCATGGGCTCGAGCGACGCCATGGGCGAGGTTTATGTCGAGGCGCGCTACGCTGGCGGCAATTACTGGCACGCCGACGCTTGGCGCGTTGAAATCACCTGCAGCGAAATGGGCGCGATCGGCGGCTCGGATGCGAACGCACACTCGCGTTGCGCGACCGCTGCGCTGGCGCCGTCCATTCGCATTGAGACGGCTTCGCTGCGCCCGTAAGCGTCAGCGAACGATTGTGGAGAAGGGCGCGGGGCTTTCCCCGCGCCCTTTTCTTTAGGCGCGATCTCGGTCAGGACTGAGACATGCGCATCGCCGTCCACACTCTGTCCGTCCTGATCGGCGTGACGATGATCTGGATTTTCCAGGGCGGCGATCTGCAGGCGCCGCAGCGCGGCCTGCCGCCCTTGGGTGAAAGCTTCGCGCCGGTCTTCGCAGCATCCGACAATGAGGCGGCTGACGAGGACGGCGCTGACGACGAAGCCCTTGGCGAGGAAACGGCCGGCGAGGAAACCGAAATCGCCGCGAACGGCTCTGCTGAGCGCGACAATAGGGCGACGCCCGCCTCCTACGATTCCATTTCGCCGGGCCCGGCATGCATCGGCGTATGGTCGGCTTTGCCGGAGCTGTCCGACATTGCGCCTCAGGGCGGTCGCCGTCTCGGCGGCGGTTTGAGGCCGGCGGGCGCGCCGGCGCCTGATCCGCACCGCTTCGGCTGTACGGGCGCGCATCCGGACG
>JAUIEH010000044.1 GCA_030428405.1 Alphaproteobacteria bacterium | reverse complement strand
GAATACCGCGTGACGGGACGCGGCGGCAAAGGCCTCATCGCGCATGATCTCTCGCGCGGCGGCAAGCTTGTCGGCTCGTTCCCGGTTGAGGAAACCGACGAGGTCTTGCTCGTCACCGATGGCGGTCAGCTCATCCGTTCGCCGGTCGCCCAGGTCCGGATCGCGGCGCGCAATACGCGCGGCGTGAAACTGATCCGCGTTTCGGACGACGAACGCGTCGTCTCCGTCGATCGCATCGAAGACACGGGCGAAGACGACGTTGAGGATGGCGCGGGCGAGGCGGAATAAAGCTCAATCGCTGCGCCGCTTGAGTTAACTGTAACGTGATGGCGTTACGAAAACCGCGCTCGGCGAATCGACGTTGAGCGCGGTTTTCCCGTATCCGGAGAATATTGGTGTCGCCGCTCTCGCGTTGCGAGAACTTTTAGCGCCGCAATTCTCTGTTTTCGTGCGGAAAAGACCTGAAGCGCGAAGTTCGTTCATGAACTCGCTTATAAGGCGAAAACATTAAAATACGTACACGGAGAAAATAAACCTGGCGCGATTAACGATGTCGCTGCGAAATGACTGTTTCGCCAAAACGCTTTCGGGAATATCGTCTGGCCGCGTAGAAAAATTAAGCAATGCGCCTGTGCGTGGAGCAAAGTTGATGGCGCCGGATCTCCCTGTTGGCGTGAATGTTGATCAAGATAGCTGGAGCGCGGAAACGGCGCATCCCGGCGCGATGTCGGATTCTGATCTGCGCGCCTGGCGAGAGCTATTGCGCGCCACACCATCCGTGCAGAGCGCTTTTCTGAGTCCGGAATGGGCGTTCATGGTCGGCTCGGTGCAGCCCGGCGCGGGCGTTTGCATCGTGCGGCGCAATGGCGCGCCGGTCGCATTCTATCCTTATCAGTCGCAATCCAAATTCGTGGCCCTGCCGTTGGGCGGGCCGCTATCGGACCGCCAGGGCGTCATTGCGGCGGGCGATGTCGACATCGACTTGCGGCGCATTGTCGATGCGATCGGGGTCGGCCGCGTCGATTTCGTCGCCGTGCGCGAGGACGATGAAAGCTTTGCGCCGTTCGCGCGCCGCTCGGAGACGCGCAGTCTTTTGATGCTGCGCGACAGCTTCAAAGACTACGCTGAGGAAATGCGCAAGGGCGGTTCAAAGACGCTGACCAAGGTCGGGCGTCTGCGCCGCAAGCTTGAGCGGGAATGCGGCGAGCTGGTCTTCCGCGTGGCGGATGATCGCGACGAAGCGCTTGAAGCGATGATCGCGCTCAAGCGTGAGCAGTTCCAGCGCACTAACCAGACCGACATTTTCGCACGCAAATGGGTCGAGGACGTCATGCGCCAGACCCATTCGTCCAAGGCGGATGATTGCCGCGGCGTGTTGTTCACGCTGGAAGCGGACGGAAAGCTCGTCGGCGCGAATTACTGTCTCGCCTCGGGCGGCAATTATCACGGCTGGTTCATGGCCCATGACCGCGCCTTCGACGCCTATTCGCCGGGCAAGGTGATCTTCGTCGACATGATCGAAGCGCTGCATCAGCTGGGCGCGCGCGAGCTTGATCTCGGCAGCGGTCAATATGACTTCAAACACAGCTTTTCAAATGCGACGAGCAATGTCGTTTCCGGTTTCATCGGCCGCGCCTCGGCTTCGTCTTTCCTGCGCGGGGCGCATTTCGAGGCGTGCACCGCGTTTGAAAAGATGCCGATCGGCCGGGTCTCGCACTGGCCCGCGAAATTGATGCGGCGTATGGACCGCGCAGCGGGATTGGCGGTCAAAGAAAGCGATTTGTCCGCGCCTGTGCGCCGCGCTTCGCCCGAGCAACGCTTGCCCGAAGGCTCCCAAGCTTCCTAGGTTGTCGCCGCGCCGAATTTCCCGGCGAATGATTGCGCAACCATGGCGGCGACATGCCCTATAAAACAGCCCTGTATCCGGGCACGTTTGATCCCATCACCATCGGCCATCTCGATATTATCGGGCGTGCGGCGAAAATCGCCGACCGCGTGGTGATCGGCGTCGCCGTGAATGAGGAAAAAGCGCCGCTATTCGACCTGGAAGAGCGGGTCGCCATGGTCACGGAGGAGACAAAGAGCTTCGAGAAGCTGGCCGACATTGAGGTGCGTCCGTTTTCCAAGCTGCTTATGCATTTCGCCGAGGAAGTCGGCGCCGGCATGATCGTGCGCGGATTGCGCGCCGTCTCGGATTTCGAATACGAGTTCCAGATGGTGGCGATGAACCAGCGCCTTAATCCGGACATCGAGACCGTGTTCTTCATGGCCGATCCGGAGCACCAGGCCATCTCCTCGCGTCTGGTCAAGGAAATCGCTCGGCTGGGTGGCGACATCAAAGCTTTCGTGCCGCCGACCGTTGCGCAGTGTTTGAAGGAGAAATTTGGGTGAGGGTCATGATCAACCGCTTTATCGGCGCAACGGCTGCGGCCTGCGCCTTCTCGCTTAGCGCGTGCGCCCAGGAAACGCCCGAGGCCGAAGCAGCTGCGCCGGAGAGCGCGGCAGCTGCAGCCGTCGACGTGCCGGCCGAGGTCGCTGCTGCGCCGGCGGACTGGCGCGAAGTGGCGCCGGGCGATCTTTTGCGCTTCGACACAAGCGAAGGCCGCATCCTGATCGAGATGGCGCCCGAATTCGCGCCGCGACACGTACAGCGCATCAGCCGTCTCGCCGCGACCGATTTCTACGACGGCACGGTGTTTCACCGCGTCATCGACACCTTCATGGCGCAGGGCGGCGATCCGTGGGGTTCTGGCGCTGGGGGCTCGGACCTTCAGGACCTGCAGGCCGAATTCCGCGCGCGTCTGGAGCTGGGCGAGGGCTTGGTCAATGTCGGCGAGCGGCCCGTCAATCCGCGCGTCAACGCCGATGTCGCGCAAGCGAGCTATTATAATGGCTTCCCGATCGGCCATCAGCCGACCGAACTGGCCAGCATGACCGGCGACGGCCGCGTGCTTGCGTGGATACTGCATTGTCCGGGCTCGACCTCGATGGCGCGGACCAACGATCCCAACACGGCCAACAGCCAGTTCTTCCTGATGCGCGGAACCTCGCCGCATCTGGACACGCAATACACCGCCTGGGGCCGGGTCGTGCACGGTGTCGACACGGTCATGGCGCTGCATGTCGGCGAGCCTCCCTCCGAGCCGAGCCAGCTTGTTCGCGCTGAAGTGATGAGCGATTTGCCTGAAGCCGAGCGCGACCGCGCCTGGGTGATGCGCACCGACAGCGAAGCGTTCCAGACGGCGTTGTCCGAGGAGCGTCAGGCCATGGGCCGCGCCTTCGACATCTGCGACTTCAGCGTGCCGAGCGTCGCCTCTCTGGCGTCCAGCCAGTGAGCGCATCACGTCAATCTCTCAGCCGCGCGGCGCTAGGCGCCGTCGCGGCTTCGTTGCTGTTAGCGGCAGGCGCTGCGGCTCGGGACCAGAATGGCTGGGTCGCCGGAGAGGAAGCTGTTGCGCCGGCGGTCGGGCCGGCCGATGGTCCAGGCGTGACCGCCATCGACTTCGTCATTTCCGAATTCGACATTTATGGCGGCGGTGTCCGGCGATCTGAATCCTATGCGGAGGGCGGCGTCATCAGCGCGTCGTCAAACCGGCCGCATTGGCCCCTCATGATCGATGTCGAGGTGACGATGGAGCCGGGCGCTTTCGCCTTCTCCTATCCCGTCGAGCTCACCTTGATGACCAACGGCCAGGAAGTGTTTCGCGACACGCGTACGATCTATGACCCGACCGGTCTTGAGCGTGTGCATGTACCGTTTCTCGTCGACTTCATGGCGTGCGGCAGTCACGAATTGCGCGCGACCTGGCTGGGCGATGCGAGCCGCGCTTCGCGGGTGCGTCGCTTTACCGGCGCCTGCGGGGAATGATCCGCCCGCCTTTTTCAATGCATCATTACGGAGACCGACATGACCGAAGCCTCTGCCGAGGACACCCTCGTCTTAACGCTGGACGGAGGTGAAGTGCGCATCGCGTTGCGTCCGGACGTGGCGCCGGGACATGTGGCGCGCATCAAGGAGCTGGTCCGCGACGGTTTTTATGACGGGCTGACCTTCCACCGCGTCATTGACGGCTTCATGGCGCAGGGCGGTTGTCCGAACGGCAGCGGCATGGGCGGGTCAGGCACGAAGCTCGACCAGGAATTCAACAATATCTCGCATCAGCGCGGCGTGTGTTCCATGGCGCGCACGAATGATCCGAATTCGGCCGACAGCCAGTTCTTCATCTGCTTCGGCGATGCGAGTTTCCTCGACAATCAGTACACCGTCTGGGGCGAAGTCACGTCCGGCATGGAACATGTCGACGCTCTGCCGCGCGGCGAGCCGCCCAAAAATCCGGGCACGATACATTCCGCGCGCATTGCATCGGATCTGTGAGCCAAACGGCGGTCATCCCCGCGAAATATTGCGGCCCGCCCAAATCCGGAAATGGCGGCTATGTCAGCGGCGTGCTCGCCGAGGCGCTTGGCGGCGGCGTCGTTGAAACGACGCTGCGCGCTCCGCCGCCATTGGATCAGCCGCTGGAGCTTAGCTTCGCCGGCGACGGCGTGGTCATGCGCGATGGCGAGCGTGAGATTGCATCCGCCCGGCGCGCCGAGATCGGCTTTAAACCGCCCGGCGCGCCGTCCTACGAAGAAACCTTGCGCGCAACGACGCGCTTTTCGGAATACGCAGAGCATATCTTCGAAACCTGTTTCGTGTGCGGCCCGGCGCGCGAGGCCGGCGACGGCATGCGGCTCTTCGCAGGGCCCGACGACGAAGACGATATGGTCGCAGCCCCCTGGACGCCGGACGCTTCGGTGGTCATTGACGGCGAGGTGCCCGAGCGCATGGTCTGGGCGGCGCTGGATTGTCCGGGCTATTTCGCCTTGAGACAGCCTGGACTTCCCGCCGTGCTTGGCCGCATGACCGCAGAAGTGCGCCGGACGCCGCGGGCGGGCGAGCGCTGCATTGTCGGCGGCTGGCTGATTGAACGCGGTGAACGCAAGCAGCGCGCGGGAACGGCGGTCTTCGGCGCGGACGGCGAAATGCTGGCGCGCGCGGAAACTGTGTGGATCCGGATAAACAAAGCTGCTTTCAGCTGACGTGGACTGCGAATCTCCGCCGACTCGCCATCAACGAGTCGCAAGGAGGCGTATCGTGGCCCGCCATTCACACCACCGTCGCTCGCTCGGCTTCTTTCAGCGCGTCTTCGCGTTTTGGGGAGCGGGCGTCATTCTGGGCACGCTCGGACTGGCGGCGTTCGCGTCTTTCGCCTTTCCGGACGCCGCCAAGATCGCGCTCGCCGGCGCCACCGTCATTGCGCTCGCCTACATGCTGCGCCAGGCGCTTGCCTGGACGTTCGGCCCGCGCGCGCGCAGGCTTCGCTCCGGCGGTTTGTCGGCCGGCAGCATCGCGCGCCTCAATCGCCGCGCCGAGCACCTGATCGAACGCCATGCCGGCAATCTCGCGCGCAAGCGTCGCGAGTCCGCGCTCGAAGATCGTCCGGGCGTCTCCGACGCAGAGGCCTGGCGACGCGTGCAGGACCGCTTCATCGAACGCCAATTGCTTGACGGCGTCTCCGATGACGCCCGCGCAGCCGCACTCGCCGACAGTCAGCTTATCGGGCGCTGGATCAGAACCATGGAACGCGCCGCCGACATCGCCGAGCGCCAGCGCGCGCGACGCAGCTTTTTCGGCCGCGGTTTCCGCACCGCCATGACGGGCTCGGAATATGAAGCGTTTTGCGCTCGCATTCTTGAGCGCTCTGGCTGGCGTGTGGGCAATCTGCGCGACACCGGCGATCAGGGCGTCGACCTCGTGGCGCGCAAGCGCAACTGCATCGTCGCCATTCAGTGCAAGCGCTATGGCGGCTCCGTCGGCAACGGCGCCGTGCAGGAGATTGTCGCCGGCCGAGCCATGGTGGAGGGCGCCGATCACGCCGCCGTCGTCTCCAACGCCACCTATACGCGCTCTGCACGCGAACTCGCCGAGGTCAATCACGTCCTGCTTCTGCATCACGACGATCTCGGCAGGCTCGACGATCTCCTCGAGGTCGAAGAGGCGCTGCGCCGCGCCGCCTGAGGCTTAAAGGGTTCCACCTGCGCCAGCCGCGTCGTAGATGCGTGCGCCATGCGCGTTGACGATTTCGACTTTGAACTGCCCGAACACCTCATCGCGCTGCGGCCTGCGCCGCGGCGCGATGAGGCGCGCCTGCTCGTGATCCGCGCCGATGGAAGCCTCGAAGACCGCGTCGTCAAGGAGCTGCCGGAACTCCTTTCGCCGGGAGATCGCCTGGTTCTCAACGACACGCGCGTCATAAACGCCGCTTTGAAGGGTGTTCGTCCGGCGCGCGATGATCTCGGCGCCGATGTCAGCGTCGATGTTAATCTGCATACGCGCGACGGCGGCGATCTCTGGCGCGCATTCGTCCGTCCGGCCAAGAGGCTGCGCGATGGCGACGTGATAAAGTTCGACGGCGGATTAAACGCCGTCGTGGAAGCAATGCGCGACCAAGGCGAGGCGGTCTTGCGCTTCAGCAAGGCTGACGCCGCCTTGGATGCAGCCATCGAAGCTGTCGGCGCGCCGCCTTTGCCGCCTTATATTGCGCGCAAGCGTGCGCCGGATGCGCGCGATGCCACGGATTATCAGACGCTGTTCGCGCAGGAGGGCGGCTCGGTCGCAGCGCCCACGGCAGGCCTGCATTTTACGCCTGAGATGTTTGAAACGCTCGGTGCGCGCGGCGTTGAGCAAAGCCGCATCCGGCTCGATGTCGGGGCGGGCACGTTCCTGCCGGTGAAGGCCGAGCGGGTCGAAGACCATCACATGCATGAGGAGCGCTTCGTCATTTCACAGAGCGCCGCGGATGAAATCGAGCAAACGCGCGCAAGCGGCGGGCGTATCGTCGCGGTCGGCACGACGAGCCTGCGAAGTCTGGAGAGCGCTGTCGATGCGCAGGGCCGGGTTCAGGCGATGAGCGAAAGCACGGACATTTTCATTACGCCCGGTTTTCGCTTCGCCTGCGTAGACCGTCTGTTGACGAATTTTCATCTGCCGCGTTCGACCCTGTTCATGCTGGTCTGCGCATTCGCCGGCACGGAAACGATGAAGCGCGCTTACGCGCACGCCGTCGCCGAAGACTATCGCTTCTATTCCTATGGCGACGCCTGTTTTCTGGAGCGTGCGGACGCGCTCTAAGGCCGATAGCGCGTTTGTGCGGGCGAGCGGGTGAGCAGCGGGGCGGTGAGCTCGGCGAACTCGCAGAGGAGCACGCGGGTCTCGGCTGGATCGATGATTTCCTCGACGAGAAACGCTTCTGCTGACCGAAACGGCGATTCGAGCGCGGAGAGCTGAGCCTTGATGCTCTTGCGCAGCGCTTCGGGATCATCGGCCTCCGCAATTGCAGATTTGAAGGCGGCTTCGACGCCGCCTTCCAGCGGCAAAGAGCCCCACACGCCCGAGGGCCAGGCATAGCGGTAGCGATAGCGCGTGTGGTTCGACATCGCCGCGCCCGCCACGCCGAAAGCGCGCCGTACAATGATGGACGCCCACGGCACGCTGGCCTGATAGATCGCCGAGAGCGCGCGCGCGCCATGCCGGATCGTGCCAGCGCGTTCGGCGTTCTTGCCGATCACAAAGCCGGGCACGTCGACGAAATGAACGACTGGCAGACGGAATGTTTCGGCGAAGTCGACGAAGCGCGTGATTTTCTGTGCGGCTTCAGACGTCCAGCCGCCGCCATAGACTTGTGGGTTGGACGCCAGCACGGCGACCGGGAAACCGTCCAGCCGCGCAAGCGCGGTGATGACCGAGGCGCCGAAATAACGGCCCATCTCAAAAACCGAGTCCTTGTCCAGCACGCGGGTGAGAATGGCGCGCATGTCGTAGGAGAAGCGTTTGTCGCGCGGCACGATTTCGCGCAGCGTCTCATCAATGCGTGTCGGCGCGTCAGTGCAAGGCGCACGTGGCGGCTGATCGCCTGAGGAATTGGGCAGAAAGGACAAAAACCAGCGCGCCGCTGTCATGGCGTCGTCTTCGGTTGCGAACGCGTCATCGATGGCGCCGGCCGCGATCTGAATGCCGGCGCCGCCGAGTTCTTCCTTGGTGACGTTTTCGCCGACGCCGGCGACGACGGGCGGTCCGGCCACGAACATTTGGGAGAGGTCGCGCACCATCACCGAGTAGTGCGAAGCAACGGCGCGTGCTGCGCCATAACCCGCCGTCGGTCCGAGCACGAGCGAAATCACAGGCACCGTCTCCAGATTGGCGACGACATGCTCCCAGCCCGGATTAAACGGCACATAGCTGCGCCCATAGTCGAGCAGCGACTTGACTGAGCCGCCGCCGCCCGTGCCCTCGATCAGGCGCACGAGCGGAAGGCGCAGTTCGAGCGCGGCTTGTTCGGACAGAACCTGTTTTTGATAAATGCCGGCGTCGCCCGCGCCGCCGCGCACGGTGAAATCATCCGCACCGACAATGATCGACCGGCCCGACACCTTGCCGCGTCCGAAGATGAAATTGGCCGGCATGAAGCTTTCAAGCGCGCCGTCTTCTCCGTAGACGGCTGCGCCTGTGATCGAACCGATTTCGCGAAAGCTGCCGGGGTCGAGAAAGGCGTCAATGCGCTCGCGCGCGGTTCGCCGGCCGGCATTGTGCTGGCGGGCCACTTTCTCCGGACCGCCCATTTCGCGCGCCAGCGCCTTGCGGCGTTCCAGTTCTTCGAGTTCCGGCTTCCAGCTCATACACGCCATCCTGATCATTCACGCCGGCTCGGCCGGGGACTTCGTTCGGCCTTTGCTTGCACACCGAGACGGGCGCGCATGCAAGAGGGGCGAGCCAGCATGCTATGGCGCTGCGTGTCGGGCTTGGCTAAACAACCGCGCTCATGAGCTTTCCGTTTGAAATCACCGCCCGCGACGGCGGCGCGCGCGCCGGGCGCATTTTCACGCCGCGCGGCGACATCGCTACGCCCGCCTGGATGCCCGTCGGAACGGCGGCGACCGTCAAGGCGCTGACGATGGAGCAGGTGCGCGAAACCGGCGCCGACATCATCCTGTCGAACACGTATCACCTGATGTTGCGGCCGGGGGCGGAGCGCGTCGCGCGGCTGGGGGGCTTGCACAAATTCAGCCGCTGGTCGGGCCCGATCCTGACCGATAGCGGCGGCTTTCAGGTCTGGTCGCTCGCGGACTTGCGCAAGATCACCGAAGAAGGCGTGCGCTTTCAAAGCCATATCGACGGCGCAACCCATATGCTCACGCCCGAGCGCGCCGTTGAAATCCAGGCCGACCTGCTTGGCTCTGACATCACCATGCAGCTCGACGAATGCACCGATTATCCAGTCCCGGAGGAGGCTGCGGCGGCCTCGATGCGCATGTCCGCGCGTTGGGGCGAACGCTGCAAGACGGCCTTTGGGACGCGGGACGCACAAGCCTTGTTCGGCATTGTGCAGGGTTCTGTCTTTCCGGAACTGCGCCGGGAATCGGCCGAACGGCTCACCGAGATTGGCTTTGACGGCTACGCTATTGGCGGGCTCGCAGTGGGCGAGGGCCATGAGCGCATGTGCGAAGTCATTGAGCTGACCACGCCATTCATGCCGGTTGAGCGGCCACGCTATCTCATGGGCGTGGGCAAGCCGGTCGATTTGATCGAATCGGTGGCGCGCGGCGTCGACATGTTCGATTGCGTCTTGCCGACCCGCTCAGGCCGGCATGGCCAGGCCTGGTTCGATGGCGGGCCGATCAATCTCAAGAATGCGCGTTTCGCCGAGGATGAGAGCCCGCTCGATGAAATGAGCGCGTGCCCGGCCAGCCGCGATTATTCCAAGGCCTATCTGCACCATCTCGTGCGCGCCGGCGAAATGCTCGGCTCGATCCTGCTGAGCTGGCACAATGTGCATTATTTCCAGGACCTTATGGCCCGCATTCGCGCCGCCATCGCAGATGGGACATTCGAGCAGCTGCGCGCCGAGGCCGAAGCTGCTCGCGCCGCACACGCCGCAAACCAGGCCTAGTCGTCCGGCTGGTTGGCCTCGCCCCAGCGATGCGGCGTGCGCGCATCATGGGTTTCGCGACGTTCGATCGGCGCCGGGTCGCCTTCGACGGTGTCGGGCGCGGTCAAGGTGCGGGGCGCAGCCGGCGGACGGCAGCCGAGCGCCGTGGCGTATCCTCTCAGAAATGCTCGCCGAGCAACGCCTGACTGGTAAGCCCGCTGCAGGCGACGGTCATGCCTGGCTGCGCCGGTCGCCTCACGTACGACGCCGCGAAAAGGGATGAACCCGGTTGCGGCGTCCTCAATGACGTCGAGAACGAAATCGCCGGCTTGCTCGCCGCCGGCTTCACCGGCCGAGCGTTCCTCGGCGTCCTGGTCGAAATCGCGTCCCAGAACGGCGTTGAGCGCACCGATTTCGCGCGCAACATCGCCGCAATCAGGCGCCGGATCGGCTTCATATTCATAGCGTACCGCCAGAAGGGTCGGCGGGATCGTCTCACGCGTGATGTTGAAATCATCAAGCGGCTGTGTGGCGGCGTCCGCAAAGCCTGCGCGCGTCGTATCGACCGCCGTGCCGGCCGCGACACGCGTTTCGGAGCGCGCAGCATTCATGTCCGGCCGCGGCGTCGATGCGCAGGCTGAGAGCGCTAAAGCGCTGAAACAGCCGATAATAGCGCCGGTTTGAAACCTCGTCCCCATTTCTTCCCCCACAGGCGCGTTCGCACGCCAGCCATTGATTGACCCTGCAAGCGGCGCGACCTAGTTTGCCGCCTTCGCGAGCCTGTAGCTCAGTTGGTAGAGCAACTGACTTTTAATCAGTAGGTCCCGGGTTCGAACCCCGGCGGGCTCACCAATTCTTCCGCTAAGATGCGTAAATTCACAATGGCGCGCTTCAGCATCGGCGCCGCCTTGGGTTGCGCGGCATTGACGGCTGTCGCCACTTGTCATACCGCGCCCCGACTTCGAAAGTGACGGACAGCTTAGCCATATCAGATGAGCACGCGCCGGTATCGGCGCGGGCGGGAGCGAGACGACGTGAAGATTGTTGTTTTGGGCGGAGACGGATTTTGCGGCTGGCCCACGGCGCTGCACCTGTCCAAACGCGGCCATGAGGTCATCATCGTCGACAATCTCTCGCGACGGAAAATCGATATCGAGCTTGAGGTCGAAAGTCTCACTCCGATCCGGCCATTG
>JAUIEH010000043.1 GCA_030428405.1 Alphaproteobacteria bacterium | reverse complement strand
GATGGCGTGTCTGATGGCGGGCGCTGCAGCCTATCCGCATAAGGTGTTCGATGTCGAACGTGCACTGAAGACCATAGAGCGCGAGCGCATTTCTCTGCTGCCCGGACCGCCGACCTTGTTTCAGTCGATGCTGGACCATCCCGAGCGCGCCTCCTTCGACCTTTCCAGTCTGCGTGTCGGCACGAGCGGCTCTGCGAATTTCCCGGAAGAACTCGCGCGGCGTGCGCATGAAGAACTCGGCATGGAGCTGTTTTTAACGAGCTACGGGCTCACCGAAGCGACCGCGATGGCGACGACGTGTCGGGCAGGCGATGATTTCGAGACCATCTCCAGGACGGTCGGGCGCGCCTTTCCCGATGTCGAGGTGGCGATCGCCGGCGCGCAAGGCGGTGCGGCGCCGGCCGGCGAGGCGAGCGAAGTGCTGGTGCGCGGCGTCAATGTCATGAAGGGCTATCTCGATGATCCAGACGCCACGGCGGATGCGATCGACACGGATGGTTGGCTGCACACCGGCGATGTCGGCATGTTGGATGACGCCGGCAATCTCAAGCTCGTCGACCGGATGAAGGACGTCGTCATCGTCGGCGGCTTCAATGTCTATCCGGCCGAAGTCGAGACCATTCTGCGCCAGCGCCCGGAAATCGCCGAGGTCGCTGTCGTCGCTGCGCCCGATGCGCGCATGGGCGAGGTGTGCGCGGCCTTCGTCATTCTTACGGATGGCGCAGAGCTCTCATTTGATGTGCTCAATGCCTGGGCGCGCGAGAATATGGCGAATTTCAAAGCGCCGCGACATTTGTTCGTGGTCGAAGAGTTTCCGCGCACGGCGCTGGGCAAGATTCAGAAAAACCAGTTGCGCGACCGCGCGCGCGAATTGCTCGCCAAGGCGTGACGCCTCAGCCGCGTTGGTCTTTCCAGTAAGACGCCTTGAGCGCGGTCTTGTAGAGCTTGCCATTTTCGCCGCGCGGCAGAGCCTCGATGAAATCGAAGCTTTTCGGGCGTTTATAGCCGGCGAGCTCGGTGCGGCAATGTGCGCGCAAACGCTCTGCGAGTTCGGGGCCGGCCGTTGACGGATCAACCGGCTGGATGACCGCTTTGACCTGCTCGCCCATATCCGCGTCGGGCACGCCGAACACAGCGGCGTCCATGACTTCGGGGTGGATGACGAGCGCGTTTTCGATCTCCTGGGGATAGATGTTCACCCCGCCCGAGATGATCATGAACGCCTTACGGTCCGTGAGATAGAGATAGCCGTCTTCATCGACGCGGCCGACATCGCCGGTCGTCGCCCAGCCCGAGGGGTGCCGCGTCTCGGCGGTTTTAGCTTCATCCTTATGGTAATCAAATTCCGGCGTGGCGCCGAAATAAACGACGCCTTCCTCGCCAGCGGGCAGCTCCGCGCCGTCTTCGCCGACAATGTGGATTTCACCGAAAACGGGCTTGCCGACCGTGCCCTTGCGCGCGAGCCATTCCTGCGCGGTGACGAAGGTGTAACCGACGCCTTCCGTGGCGGCGTAATATTCATAGATGATCGGCCCCCACCATTCGATCATTTGTTCCTTGACCTGAACGGGGCAGGGCGCGGCCGCATGGATGGCGACCTCAAGGCTTGAGAGGTCATGGGCGTTGCGCTTTTCTTCCGGCAGCTTCAATAGCCGCGAGAACATGGTCGGCACGAGTTGGGTGTGCGTGACCTTGCAGTCGGCGATCGCCGCCAGAAACGCTTCGGGCTCGAATTTCGGCATGATGATTGTGGTTGCGCCCAGCCGCTGCATGGCGAGCGTGTACCACAGCGCGGCGGCGTGATAGAGCGGCGCCGGACAGAGATAGACCGTGTCATGATTAAATTTATAAAGCCCTTTCAGGAGCTCCAGCAGCAGATCCGGCGCGCCGACATCGCGATCCGGCAAGGGCCGGATAATGCCTTTTGGTCGGCCCGTCGTGCCCGATGAATAGAGCATTGGCTGGCCTTCGCGCTCATCGGGGATCGGCGCGACCGGTTCGGCTTCCGCGAGCGTTTCGAGACGCTCATAACCGTCAAGCTCGCCATGCACGCAGGCGCGCAGCGCGGAAATGTCCGGCGTCTCGGTTATGAGCGCTGCGGCGCGATCGGCGAAGGCGGCGGAGAGAATGACGGCTTTGGCGTCGCAATCGCGCACGATATAGCCGGCTTCCGCCGCCGTGAGCCGGGTGTTGATCGGCGAATAATAGAGGCCCGCGCGCTGGCACGCCCAGGCTGCGAGAAAAAACATCGGCGCATTTTCGATCATGAAGGCGACGTGGTCGCCGTCCTTCAGGCCGCGCGCGCGCAGGACGCGCGCGATCTGATTGCTGCGTGCGTTCAACTCGCCGTAGGTGAGCGCATCGCCGCCGGGCGCGACGATGACGGCGGGCCGGTCGGGAAATTCGCGCGCGAAGGCGTTGGGAAAGGCGCGCCGGGCTGCGATTTCGTCGAGCGACGTCATGCGTCGTGCTCCGCGCTGCGTTGGTCTGTCGGCTTGTCGAGCCTAGGCGTGCAAGCGGGATCGGGCAACGCAGCCGCTCTACGCATGCGCGATCTTGCAGATGCGGCGCGCTTCGCGATCTTGCACTGTGCGCGGTCGCAGCGATGCTGGCGTTTGCTGAAAAGGTGGTGAGCGGATTGGACCAGCTCGACTGTATCGTCATCGGCGCCGGCGTCGTCGGCCTCGCCATTGCGCGCGCGCTCGGACAAGCGGGTCTGGAGACCGTTGTGGTCGAGCGCAACGCCCACATCGGCGAAGAGACGAGTTCGCGCAACAGCGAAGTCATCCATGCCGGCATTTATTATCCGGCCGGCTCGCGCAAAGCGCTGAGCTGCGTGGCCGGTCGCGACATGTTGTATGCCTATTGCGACAGCCACAACGTGCCTCACCGCCGCTGCGGCAAGCTCATCGTCGCCTCGAGCGATGCGCAGGTGGAAAAGCTCGACGCGATCGAAGAAAAGGCGCGCGCCAACGGCGTCGACGATCTTGAGCGGCTGAGCAAGGTGCAAGCGCTCGACATGGAGCCGGCGCTCAATGTCGTCGCGGCGCTGCACTCGCCCTCGACCGGCGTCATCGACAGCCACGCTTATATGCTGTCGCTTCTGGGCGAGGCTGAGGACGCCGGCGTCATGGTCGCCTTCGGCGTCGGCGTCAAAAGCATCCAGCCGACGGGTGAAGGCTGCGCCATCACGCTCGAAGGCGATGACGCGCCAAGCGTGAGGGCGCGCATCATCGTCAATGCGGCGGGACTGGGCGCAGTGAAGCTGGCCCACGCCATCGAAGGTTTTCCGCGCGAGCGCATTCCGCATGCGTATCTCGCCAAGGGCAGCTATTTCACGCTGTCGGGAAAGTCGCCGTTCTCACGCCTGATTTATCCGGTCCCGGAACAAGGCGGGCTCGGCGTGCATCTCACGCTCGATCTGGGTGGTCAGGCGCGTTTTGGTCCGGATGTGGAGTGGGTTGAGACGCCAAATCTCGACGTCGACCCGGCGCGCGGCGCACGTTTTTATGACGCTATCCGGCGCTATTGGCCGGAGTTGAAAGACGGCGTGCTCGCGCCAGGCTATGCAGGGCTTCGACCGAAAATCGCAGGTCCCGGCGAGCCCGACGCCGACTTCGTCATTTCCGGACCCGACCGCCACGGCGTGCCCGGCCTCATCAATTTGTTCGGCATTGAATCGCCGGGCCTAACCGCCTCGCTCGCGCTGGCGGACGAGGTCGCGGCGCTGGCGCTAAGCGCCGGCTAGCTCGGGATTTCGTCGAAGGGCACGCCCTTGTCCGGGCGGTGGTCCTGCGGCAGGCCGAGGATCTTTTCCGCGATCGTATTGAGCAGGACTTCGTCGGTGCCGCCGGCGATGCGCAGGGTCGGGGCGTCGAGCCAGGAATAGTGGAAGTCCGTCTTCGGATTAACCCCTGGCGCCTGGCGCAGACCGTCCGGGCCAAGCAGGTCGAGCGCGAGCGTGCTCAAATGCTGACGATGGCGCACCGAAGCGAGCTTGTGGATGGAGCCTTCCGGACCCGGCGTGCGCCCGGCCGACATTTCCGCCAGCGCGCGCCCGTGAATGGCGACGAGGCCCTGCTGCAGCGCGTAAGTGCGCGCGATTTCGGCGCGCACGCCGCCATCGTCCAGCGCCGTTTCACCGCGCACGCCCGGCGTCTCAGCGGCGAGTTCGATGAAGCGCGCCAGCGTCGGACCAAAACCGGTTTCATCCGCCGCCGCCGTATAACGCTCCATCATTAGGGTCTCTATGGCGAGCTTGAACCCGTCGCCGACGCCGCCCAGGCGATACGCATCCGGCACGACGACGTCGTCGAAAAACACTTCATTGAAATGGACTTCGCCGGTGAGCTGACGGATCGGGCGCACGGTGACGCCGGGCGCTTTGAGATCGACGATGAAATAGGTGAGGCCCTTGTGCTTGGGCAGGCTGGGGTCATGGCGCGCAACGCAGACGCCGTAATCGCAAAACTGCGCGAGCGTGGTCCAAACCTTCTGCCCAGAGAGCACCCAGTCATCGCCCTGACGCTTGGCGCGCATGCGAAGGCCGGCGAGGTCGGAACCGGCGGCGGGTTCTGAGAAAAGCTGCGCCCAGAGCGTTTCGCCGCGAATAGCCGGCGGCACGAAGCGCTCCTTAAGTTCGTCGGAAGCGTAACGCAGCACCATCGGCGTCGGCATGCCGAGAGAAATGACGAGATGGCCGGCCGGAAAGCCGCGCTTGCTTTCTTCGGTCGCAAACAATGCCTGCTGCGTCACCGTGCCGCCGGGCCCCCACGGCGCCGGCCAGGAAATGACGGCGTAGCCGTTTTCCGATTTAACCTTCTGCCAGCGCCGGGCGAGCTCGACGTCCTGCTCCAGGCTCAGACCCTCGCGCGCGGGCAGTCCGAAATCCGCGACATGACCATCGAGCCAGTCGACGGCCTTTTGGCGAAACGCTTCGTCTACGGCGGATAATGACCGGCTCATCCTTGGTCCTTTCCGTCAGGCTGTCGTCAGATGGCTGACAATGCGCTCTTCCCATTCGGGCTTGGCGCCGAGTTCCAAAGCAAGCGCGCGCGCACGGCGCAGATGCAAATGCAGTCCCGCCTCCCAGGTCACGCCCACGCCGCCATGGACCTGCATCGTCTCGCGCGATGCGAACTCATATGCGTCGATCGCGGAGATCCGGGCGGCGGCGGCGCGCAGCTCGAAGTCATCGGCGTCTTCGATGCATGAGGTCGCTGCGGCGATGGCGTTGCCGCGCGCGAGTTCGTTTTTGACATACATTTCAGCGATGCAGTGCTTGATGGATTGAAACGCCCCGATCGGCTGTCCAAAGGCGCGCCGCTCGAGTGCGAAGTCGCGGGCAAGCTCCATGCACCGGTCGGCGCCGCCGATCTGTTCGAACGCATTCACGAGCGCGAGCCGGGCGATCAGCCGATTTGCGGCGGCGCGTGCGTCATTGACCTGAAGCAGGGCGACGGGCGCATCGGTGAAGCTCAGATCCGCAACGCCGCGGCTTGCGTCAAATGTCGAGACAGGCCGCCGCTCAACGCCGGGCGCATCCAGCGCTATGACGCCAAGCCGGGCAGCCCCGCTCGGGTCCGCGCCAAACACGATCGCGACATCGGCATGCGCGCCGGCGATGACGGCGGTCTTCTCGCCGGATGCTTTGTTGTCGGAGAAAATCAGGCCAGGGCGCTCGGGCAGGAGGGCGCCGCGCCCTTCCGCCGCTGCAAGCGCGCCGATCGCTTCGCCGCTCGCCAGCTTTTCCAGCCAGGAGGCTTTTTCCGCCTCGCCGCCAAACTGCGCAAGCGCGTCAATCACGGCCAGCGAGGAGGAGAGAAACGGCGCACCCGCGCATACGCGGCCAAGTTCCTCCGCAAGCAGACAGCATTCCGCAAGGCCAAGGCCCAGACCGCCAAACGCCTCCGGCGCCGCGATCGCGGTCCAACCCATTTCACGCGCGCTCGACCAGAGCGTTTCATCATACGCGCCGCCGGCTTCGAGCAGGGCGAGCAGGCGTTCGTCGTTGCGCTCGGCTTCGAGACGCCGACGCGCTTCGGACTTGATGTGTTCTTGCTCTTCAGTGAGCCCGGCCAGCATGTCGTCGTTCTCCCGCGCCTAAGTCTCGACCAGACCGCCCAGCGCGGCCAGCTCGGCGACGGCGCTTTCCGCATCGCCATAGGCCAGATCGAGCATGGTCAGGCGCTTCAGGCCCCAGCCTACGAAATGTTCCTCGCTGACGCCGAGACCGCCATGCAGCTGCACCGCCGTCTGACCGACAAAGCGGCCCGTCCGGCCGGTCTCGGCCTTGATGGCGGCGAACGCCTTTCGACGAACCAGCGCGTCGGGCTCGTCGACCATCATGGCGGCGTACATCGCCGTGCTGCGCGCTTGCTCGATCGCGACCAGCATCTCGGCGGCTTTGTGCTGCAGCGCCTGGAAGGAGCCGAGCGTGACGCCGAATTGCTTGCGCGTATGCAGATGCTCCGCCGTCGCATCAATCAGCATCTGCATCACGCCGACAGCTTCCGCCGCATTCGCCGCGATCGCGGCTTGAAGCAGGCGCTCCAGCAATTCCGCACCGCCTCCATCGGCGTGAAGCGCAGCCGTTTCGTCGACGCGCACATTATCGAGTACGATGTCTGCGCCGGGCGCGCCGTCAAAGGCCATCAGCTTGCGTCGCGACAGGCCGGCCGCCTCGGCATTGATCAGAAATACGCCGACATCGTCATGCGCGCCTTTGCCTGAGATGCGTGCGGTCACGATGAGCGCATCCGCGCTGTCGGCGAAGGGGGCCGCCAGCTTCGTTCCGGTGAGGCTCCAGCCCTCGCTCGTGCGCTCGGCGCGCGTCTCAACGCCAAAGGCGGCGTCTGACGTGTGCGCCTCTTCATGTGCAAAGGCGATGATGTGCGCGCCGGACCCGATCGCCTCGGCAAGCTCGCTGGCGCGCAGCGCGTCAATGCTGCGAAGCGCTGCGGCGACCATCACGACGCCGGGCGTGAAGGGGCTCAGCGTCAGCGCGCGACCCAACGCTTCACAGACCACCATCGTCTCAACGCCGCCGCCGCCGAGCCCGCCATGTTCTTCCGTGAACGGCAGGGACAAGACGCCGAGCTCGGCAAATTGCGTCCAGAGCTTGCGGTCCCAGCCTTCGCCGCTCTGTGTGAGCTTGAGCCGCGTTTCGAAATTTGCGCGTTCGCTCAGGAGACGGTCGAGCGTCTCCTTCATCATCGCCTGATCATCGGTGAGATCGAAATTCATCGGCTCAAAGCCCCAATATGGTTTTGGCGATGATGTTCTTCTGCACCTCGCTGGCGCCGCCATAGATCGAGGCCGCGCGCAGCGTGAAATGCGCGGAAGCCGCATCTATGCCCTCGAAGGCGTCGACCTCCTCGGGAACGGCTTCGTAGACGGATGGTCCGAGAATATGCGTCAGCAGTTCGGATGCGCGCTGGCGCAACTCGGTGCCTTTGAGCTTCAATATGGAGGCGCGCGGGTCGGTGGCGTTGCGGCCATGCTCGGCGAGCACGCGCAATTGCGTCACTTCCAGCGATTGGATTTCGGCTTCAAGCGCCGCGAGCTTGTCGAGGAAGCGGTGTCTCGCAGCCGCTGGCGCTTCATGCGCGGCGCGCTTGGCCGCGCGCACGAAGCGCTTGGTCAGACCGATGCGCGCAATGTTGGAGCGCTCCGCAGAGAGCAGGAACTTGGCGTAGGTCCAGCCCTGGTTTTCCTCGCCGAGCCGGTTTTCGACCGGCACTTCGACATCATCGAGAAAGACCGAATTGACTTCATGGCGACCGTCAATCGTGCGGATCGGCGTGACGCTGAGACCGGGCGATTTCATGTCGATGAGCAGGAAACTGATGCCGGCCTGTTTCTTTGCAGCGCCTGGATCAGTGCGCACGAGCGTGAACATCCAGTCGGCATAGTGGCCCATGCCCTGCCACATTTTCTGGCCACTGACGATATAGCGGTCGCCTTCGCGTCTCGCCGTCGTGCGCACGGCGGCGAGGTCGGAGCCCGCCTCCGGCTCGGAAAATCCCTGACACCACCAATCGTCGAGATTTGCGATGCGCGGCAGGAAGCGGCTTTTCTGCGCGTCCGTTCCAAAGGCGATCAGCGTCGGACCGAGCATGGCGACATTGAACGACAAGGGCTCGGGCGCGGGCGCCTGGTGCAGCTCGTCGAGAAAGATATAGCGCTCGACCGCCGACCAGCCGGGACCGCCCCATTCCTTGGGCCAGCTTGGCGTCGCCCAGCCGCCATTGGCGTTGAGCGTGCGCTGCCAGTCGACCAGCTCGGCCTTTGAGATCGGCCGCAGCGCCTCGAGCTTGGCGCGCACGTCAGGGGCCAGGCGCTCGGCGATGAAACCGCGCACCTCTTCGCGAAACGCGCGTTCGCTGGGCGAAAAGCTTAGATCCATGACCCACTCTATGGCCGCGTCCGGGCGTTGCGCCAAGCGCGCAGCCTGTCAGAGCGGCGGCTATCGGAACGGCGATGGCGCGGCGAAGGCGCGCATCGCGATCGGTCTTTCGATATCGCGGCGCGTGCGACCGCGATCGCTGGGTCTTGCGGCGGCGTCGGGACAAGCTTGCGACCGTCGCGCAGGGATCGAGCGGGAGACAAGGAAATGAGCGCGTTCACGCCTGTCGAGTCGGACTTCGACGCCGTCATCCGCGCGCGGCTGGCGAATTCAGTGGTCGCGCGTCATTTCGGCTTTGTGGTTGAGGAGGTTGGGGCGGGCTCGATTGTCTTGCGCCTCGACGGGCGGGCGGAATACGGGCATCGGCCAGGCTTCTTTCAGGGCGCGATCATCGCGGCGATGGCAGATTATGCGGGCTCGTTCGCCGCCTACACGCTTGTCGGGCGCGATTGGAACCTGCTGACGCTCGACCTTGCACTGAAATATCTGGCCCCGGCTGAAGGCGAGGCGCTTGTCGGGCGCGGCCGCACGCTTTCGGCCGGCAGGACGCTGTCGACCACACAGACCGATATCTTTGCACGCATGGCCGGTGAAGAGCGTCTATGCGCGACAGCGCTTGTCAGCGTCCGGCACACGCCGCCGCGCAAATCTTAGCCCTCGGTGAGACCTGCGCGTTCCTGCAGCGTGTTCCAGAACTTGGCGCCGTCGCCGGCAAGCTCGGCCGTCGACAAATCGCGAATGGCGTCCCATTGCTGCGCCACGGCCTCGGGCGAGTAGGCGTCGAGCCGAACGCCCTGGCCGAGGGTCAGCGCGGTGCGCGACACCCAGCCTGCGGCTGCGATGAATATCTCGCCAGAGGCCGGACAGCTCTCATGAGCGAGCGCGAGCGCGACAGGCGCGATGCGGCCTGGCGACATCGGATTTTTCTCCGGGTCCGTCTCATCTGCGTCCATGCCCGGAATATTGGAGGTCAGGCGCGTGGCGGCCGTCGGCGCAATGGCGTTGACCTTGATGTCGGCGCGCGCGCCTTCAATGGCCATGGTCTGCATCATGCCGACCAGCCCCATCTTGGCGGCGCCGTAATTCGCCTGACCGAAATTGCCGTAAAGGCTCGCCGTCGACGTCGTGACGACGATGCGGCCGCCGCCATTGTCCTTCATCCACGCAAAGGCGGGGCGTGCGACATTGAATGTGCCGTAGAGATGGACCTTCAACACGAGGTCGAATTCGTCCGCCGTCATTTTGACAAGCGATTTGTCGCGCAGAATGCCGGCATTGGCGATGACGCCGTCGCAGCTTCCAAACGTCTCGAGCGCGGTCTGCACGATCGCTTCACCGCTTTCCGGCGACGCCACCGAGTCGAAATTGGGTGCGGCCTCGCCGCCGGCGGCCTTGATTTCATCGACGACCTTTTGCGCGGCGGATGCGTCGTCGCCCTGACCGTCCGTTGTTCCGCCCAAGTCGTTGACGACGACCTTGGCGCCGCGCGCGGCGAGCTGCAGCGCATATTCGCGGCCCAGGCCATTGCCTGCGCCCGTGACGATGATTGTCTTGCCGTCGAACCGCATGCGCTCGTTCCCCATTCAGTCTTCAATGGCGTCAATAGCATTGGCGGCGCGCTCAAGCGCGGGCCGCAGCGTCATGATCGGAACAGCGATGACTAAACGGCGTGCTCAGCGCACGCGGATGAAAGCGGGCGGCTCATAGCTGCGGTCAAGCACGCTTTCGTCCGGCCAATAAAGCCGCGCCACGACCTGAAACCGCCTTTGCGGGACCGGCAGCCAATTGCCGGTCGGCGCGTCGTCCGGCGCGTCATGCTGCAGCCGGATGACCAGAGAGCCATCGCCGCCATAGACCAGATCCGTGTCGCGCTGGCGCACGGCGAATTTTTCGGAAGGGTGCGGGACGAGCAGGCGCGTCTCGCGGTCATAGACCGTGAACGACCAAAACCCGTGCGCGGGCGGGGCGGCGTCGAAGCGCAGTTCATAGGCTTGCGCGGCGCCGTCGAGATCAGCGCCTTCGGCATCCGTCTCGCCCACCATGTAGACGACTTCTTCCGCCGGCGGGCCCCAGATCGCGTATTTCGCCGCCATCGCCCGGCGCAGATAGCCGTCGGCGTCAAAGCCCAGCACGTCGCGTCCGCCGCGCAGATCGAGCGGGAAGACCCAGCCATTGACCACCGCGCCATGGTCCTGCAGTCGCGCATTGATGCGCGCAAGGCCGGCCGCCGCGCCTTCATCGACGGCGGCGCGCAAGACGGGATCGATCGCATCGGTCTCGAACGGCGCGCCGGGCGCAGCGCCGATGCGGGCGAAGCGCGCAAACGTCTCGGCCTCGTTTGGATGGATCGCCGCGAGCATCATCAGAAAATTGAAATACGAAACGAAGCGCGCATCCGGGATCTCAAAAAAGCCGCGCTCGTTCCTGCCGTCTGCGACCGGCGCGGGAAAGTCGATTGCGGGCGCATCCGGCGGCGGCGGCGCGCGCAGATATGCGCTCAGCGGGCGCAGCGCGTAGCGGTTTTGCAGCGCGTTGATGGCTTCGTGATCGTCAGGGCTTTCCACCAATATGCGCGTGACCAGCTTGACGATATCGCTTTCTGCACGGATGACGTCGTCGACGCCCTCAGGCGCGTCGTCGTCCCAACCTGGACCCGCGAGCAGATAAGTGCGTGACGCATTGCCGACATCGCGGCTGCCGCGCGTCGCGAAACACATCGTATACCAATCATTTAGCTGAAAGTCGTGAAAGCGCTCCGGCTCGAATTCGGGCGTCGTGAACACCATCGGCTCGGCGCGCAGATCGAGCCAGGCCGGCGCATAGCGCGTATCGACAT
>JAUIEH010000042.1 GCA_030428405.1 Alphaproteobacteria bacterium | reverse complement strand
CATAGGTCACTTCGCCATTGAGCTGATAGGCGATAGTGGCGAGCAAGCGGCTTTGCGACTGCAGGCGCTGCGCGCCGGTATTGAGCAGCATGAAGGCGCCGGTGCCGTACGTGCTCTTCATCTCGCCCGGTGCAAAGCAGGCCTGGCCGATCGTTGCGGCCTGCTGATCACCGGCGACGCCGCGGATCGGGATTTCCATTCCGAATAAAGACGAATCCGTCGCGCCGAAATCGGCGACGCAGTCGCGCACGCTCGGCAGCAGGCTTTCCGGAACGTCGAACAATGCGCAGAGTTCCGCGTCCCAGCGACCCTCATCGATATTGTACAAGGATGTCCGGCTGGCGTTTGTGGCGTCGGTTTCATGCACGCGCCCGCCCGTCAGCCGCCAGATCAAAAATGAGTCGATCGTGCCGAAGGCAAGCTCGCCGCGCGCAGCGCGCTCGCGCGCGCCCGGCGTGTTGTCGAGCAGCCAGGCGATCTTGGTCGCCGAAAAATAGGGATCGAGCACGAGACCTGCGCGTGCGGCCACCATCTCGCCATGGCCCTGCGTGGCGAGCCTGCGGGTCGTATCGGCGGTGCGCCGGTCCTGCCAGACAATGGCGTTGGCGATGGGCCTGCCATTGGCGCGGTCCCAGATGACGGCGGTCTCGCGCTGATTGGTGATGCCGATGGCGGCGGGCGCATATCCAGCCTCCCCGGCGCGCTCAAGCGCTTTGCGCGTCACTGTCAGCACGGTCGCCCAGATCACCTCGGGGTCATGTTCGACCCAACCGGGATGGGGATAAATCTGTTGAAATTCCTGCTGCGCCGAGGCGATGGCCCGGCCTTGCTCTGAAAAGGCCACCGCGCGGCTCGACGTCGTTCCCTGATCGATGGCGAGAAGACAGGTTTGCTTTGCGCTCACGCACCGCTCCATGATGGATTTGCGGGCGACTATACCGCTCGCAGCGCAGCGCGCCAGACGCCGGGCCAAACACCGGGACGTGGCGCGCGCCGATCCTGGAAGAGGTGCTTCGATGACGGACGGTTCTGCAGCGGCGTCTTGGACGCATCGCGAATTTGAAAGCCCGACGGGCGCGCATCTGGCGCTTTATTCTAACGCTCCGGCAGGCGCCATTAAGGGCGTGGTGCATGTCAATCATGGCCTCGCCGAGCACGCCGCACGCTATGCGCCTTTTGCTGCAGCGCTCAATGCGCGCGGCTATGGGGTTTATGCGCAGGACCATCGCGGCCATGGCGCCACGCGCGCTGATGACGCGCCTCAAAGCGTGTTTGCAAAGCGCAATGGCTGGGATGCGGTGATGGCCGATGTCGCCGCGGTCAACGCGCATATTCGCGAGACCCATCCCGGCGCGCCGGTGATCGTGTTCGGCCATTCCATGGGCGGGGTCATCGCGCTGAACCATGTCCTGCGCGCGCCTGAGAGCGTGAACGCGGCCGCAATCTGGAATGCGACGACGCAGATCGGCGCGCTCGCCGCAGTCATGAAGACCGTGCTGGCGGTCGAAGGGCTGAGCGGCGCTGAGAAGCCCAGCAAGACGCTCAACGCGCTGTCCTTCGAGGCCTGGAACAAGCGCTTCAAGCCAAACCGCACGACATTCGACTGGCTCTCGCGCGATGAGGCCCATGTCGACGCCTATGTCGCAGACCCGCTCTGCGGCTGGCCGGCTTCGGTCGCGCTCTGGCGCGACCTCGTCGGCGGCATTCAGGCGGCCGGCGATGATACAGCGCTTGCGAACACGCCGCGCGAGCTCCCGCTTCACCTGCTCGGCGGCGAAGCTGATCCGGCGACGGAGGGCGGCAAGGCCGTCAAGGCGCTGGCCAAGCGGCTCGACAAGCTCGGCTTTGCCGATGTCGAACTCACACTGCTCGACGGCCGCCATGAGGCGCTCAACGAACTCGACCGTGAGCAGACGATAACCGCGTTCATCGACTGGCTGGACGCGCGCTTTGCAAACGCTGTCTAGCTCGCCGCGCCGCTGATCACGCTCGCGCCGATCAACAGCGCGGTCGTCAGCGCCGCAGCGATGAGCGCATAAGGAAGCTGCGTGCGCACGTGCTCGACATGGTCGCAGCCAGAGGCGAGCGAGGCGATGACGGTGGTGTCGGATATCGGCGAGCAGTGATCGCCGAACACGCCGCCGCCCAAAATGCCCGCAAGCACGAGCGAAGGCGGAATGCCGAAGGCCGCTGCGAGCGGCATGGCGATGGGCGTCATGATGGCGAAGGTGCCCCAGCTCGTGCCGGTCGCAAACGCAATCACGGCGGAGGCCAGAAAGACCAGCGGCGCAACCAGGATCGCCGGCGTCTGATCGCTGACCACCGAGGCGACGAATGCGCCGGTGCCGAGATCGCGGAAGCTGGCGGAGAGCGTGAGCGCCATCAGGATGATCGAGACGGCGGGCAAGAGCTCCGACATGCCGTCAAGGCTGACCTTGGTCGCTTCGCGCATGGAATAGCGCCTGAACGCCACCGTCAGTCCGATGGCGACGACCAGCGCGAGCGACATCGCCCAGAGCACGGACTGACTGCCCGAGCCCGACAACAGGTCGCCCCCGCCCGTCCACCACATGAAGCCGAAAATCGCAGCGATCAACACCGCCATTGGCGCCACCATGAATAGCGCGCGCGTCGGTGCGTCGTGTTCTTCCGCCGCCTCCTCGCCGCTGTGCTGGACGGCGCGCTCATGGCTGCGCAGCGTGAAATGGACGCGTCCGGACAAAGCGACGAAGAGCGCCATGGCCACGGCGATGAAGGCGTAGAAATTCAACAGCGCGCCGAAGACGAGCGTCGACATGGGGTTGGCGACGCTTTCCTCCTCCGAGATCAGGCTGAGGACGAATGCGCCCCAGGCGTTGAACATCAAAATGACGCTCACCGGCGCACAGGTGGAATCGATGATGTAAGCGAGGCGTGCGCGCGAGAGCTTGAACCGGTCGAACAGGCCGCGCGAAGCAACGCCCGAACCGAGCAGCGAGAGATTGGTCTCGACAAACAACACCACGCCCAAAATCCAGGCGATGAAGCCGGCGCGCGCGGGCGTGGAGGCTGCGCCTGAATCGACCAGTCGCGAGACCAGCGCCGAGACGCCGCCCGAGCGCCGCATCACGGCGATCAGCCCGCCGACAATGATGCAGAACAAGATCAGCCGCGCATTTCCGGGCGAGCCCAATGTCGTTGCGAGCCGCTCGACGCCGTTGAGAAATCCTTGCGCAGGGTTTCCCCCCGCGATGAGCGTTTCCGAGATCCAGATTGCGACAGGAAGCGCGAGAAACACGTCCTTGCGCCACAGCGCGATGCCGATCGCCGCAATGGCGGGAAGCAGTGTCAGCCAGCCCATCTCAGTCCCCCGCCTCGCCGCGCGCAAAATTCGCGCTCGAACCTGTTTGCAATTTCAGCGGCATAAGGTTCTCTTGCAGCCTCGCCGCCATCCAACAGCCCTGCCGACCGCCAGTGTTTCGAACTTAACGCCATCCGCGCGCGCTTCGTCCACAATTGCGCGTGCAAACATTTCTCAGCACCGCCAATCGCAGGAGAATGAGCCAGTGTTTGCTTCAATGAGCGCGAAGACCGCATGAGCAAAACGGCCGACGAGGAAGTCGACGTCGTCGTCATCGGCGCGGGCCATAACGGCCTCACCTGCGCAGCATATCTTGCGCGCGCGGGCCTCAGCGTGCGCGTGGTCGAGCGGCGTCACGTGGTCGGCGGCGCAGCGGTCACTGAAGAATTTCATCCCGGCTTTCGCAACTCCGTTGCTTCGTACACGGTCAGCCTGCTCAACCCGAAAGTCATTCGCGACCTCAATCTCGCACGACACGGGCTTACCGTGGTCGAGCGCGACATCGCCAATTTCTGGCCGCTGGGCATAGAGGAAGGCGCTTATCTCAAATTGCCCTTTGAGGAAGATCGCGCTGAAGCCGAGTTCGCCCGCCGCTCGCCGCGCGACGCCGCAGCGCTGCCGGATTATTACGCAACGCTTGAGCGCGCAGCCGACGTCGTGCGGGCGCTCCTCCTGGAAACGCCGCCCAATGTCGGCGGCGGCGTGCAGGATTTCTGGCGCGGGCTGAAGCTCGGCCGCAGCCTGGCGCGCATTTCTGCGGAGGACCAGGCTCTCCTGCTCGATCTGTTCACGAAATCGGCCGTCGAGTTTCTCAGCCGCTGGTTTGAGGACCCGCACATCATCGCAGCCTTCGCCTTTGACGGCGTCGTCGGCTTTTACGGCAGTCCGCATACGCCAGGCACGGCCTATGTGCTGCTTCACCACGCGTTCGGCGAGGTCAATGGCGTCAAGGGACGCTGGGGCCACGCCATAGGCGGCATGGGTGCAATCACACAGGCCATGGCGAAATCCGCCGAAGCGCGCGGCGCCAGGATCACGACTTCGGCGCCTGTCGCCCGCGTGCTGATTGAAAACGGCGCTGCGCGCGGCGTGGAGCTTGAGAACGGCGACATCATCCGCGCGCGCGCCGTCGCCGCCAATGTCAATCCGAAGCTCTTGTTCACACGCCTCGTCAGCGCGGACGCAACGCCGACCGCTTTTCGCACACGCATGGAGAACTGGGCGTGCGGGTCGGGCACATTCCGCATGAATGTCGCGCTGTCGGAGCCGCCGAACTTCACCTGCCTGCCGACAAGCGATTGCGCGGAACATCACCGCGCGGGCATCATCATCGCTCCGACGCCGGACTATATGGAGCGCGCTTATGCTGATGCGCGCGCATTCGGCTGGTCAAAAGAGCCCATTGTCGAGATGCTGATCCCCTCGACCATGGACGACACGCTCGCCCCGCCGGGCCAGCATGTCGCCAGCCTGTTCTGCCAGCATTTCGCACCTGAAATGCCGGATGGCCGCAGCTGGGACGATGTGCGCGAAGAGGCCGCCGATCACATCATCGCAACGGTGACGCGCTATGCGCCGAATTTCAGAGACGCCGTGCTCGGTCGGCAGATACTCAGCCCCCTCGACCTTGAGCGCGAGTTCGGCCTCATTGGCGGCGACATTTTCCATGGCCGGCTTTCGCTGGATCAGCTCTTTTCCGCACGCCCCGCGCTGGGCGCAGCCGACTATAGAATGCCGGTGGGCGGACTATATCTCTGCGGCTCCGGCGCTCATCCCGGCGGCGGCGTGACCGGCGCGCCTGGACATAATGCCGCCCACGAAATCATCTCGGATATGGGAGACAACTGGCTGCGACGCGCGCGCCGCGACTAGCTTGCGCCAGACGCAACGCCGCGCCGCCGCCAGCGCTCAGTCGTCCCCGCTTTCCTCGTCTTCGTCCTCGACCGGCGAATAGCGTCCGTCAAACACGACGTTCCATGTCTCTCCGCCATCGGATGAGCTTTCCCAGAACTGGCGCACATCGCCGTTCTCGAGCACCGACCAGGTGACGCGATTGGTCGAGCCGGTCATCTCCGAGACGAGCAGGTCGGCATCGGTCATCACCATGGCGCCGCCTTCATTGAGCCCGCCTTGCAGATGCACGGCGCCGCCCGTATTCGCCATCCAGCTTTGGTGCCAGCGCTCGGTCTGGGCGTCGTAGAAATTGATGCTCATGCCGGTGAAGGCGCCGGACGAATAATTCTCGATGATGGCGCAGCCGGCCTGCGCACTGGTGATTTCGCTCGACGACGTTCCCGAGGCGTGCGCGACGTCCCAGCGGCCGAGCCAGAAGTCGAAATCGCGATAATGCTCGCCCGTGCAGGGACGCATTGCCTGCAAGGCGGCCTGAAAACGCTCATTGTCCGCCAACGGCGCAAACTCGCTGGCGGCCTCGATGGAGGACGCTATCGGGGCGCCTGCTGCTGCAATCTGCTCGATCACGCTCAGCGCGGCTTCTTCATCACCGCGCGCCATTTCCAGGCGGGCGCGGTGATAAAATACGCGCGGCGGCGGCTGATAGCCCTGCTCCAGCGCACGGTCAAAAGCTGCGGCCGCTTCGTCATATTCGCCTTGTTCCTGATGGGCGCGCGCAAGGCCGAACGTCGCATTGGCGTTGTCGGGCTCGGCTTCCAGAAGGGCGCTGAACGCACTCTCGGCGCCTTCGTAGTCCTCCGCCGTTAAGAGCGCATTGGCCTCTGCGATCGTTTGCGCAGAACTGGCGCCGGCGAAGGCGAAGCTCATCAGCGCCGCAGCAAACGCAGCGCGAATGCCCGGGCTAGAACGTGTCATCGCGATCATGTCGGTTTCCGCTTTCTGTCCAGAGGCGCGCCGCCGCGCATGGGCGCAGCGCGCATTTCGACCGGTCTTTTCAACACGGCGAGCTTGCGAAAGAATTGGACTGCTCAAAAGAGCCAATTTGCGAGTGAAAAAAGTGTCAATCGCGATCGAACTCGACGGCGCCGGACCGCTCTACACCCAAGTCTATAGAGCCCTGCGCGCCGCCATCGCCGAGGGCGCGTTCGCTCAAGGCGATCGCCTGCCGGCCTCGCGCGAACTCGCCCGCGATCTCGGCGTCTCGCGCACCGTCGTCTTATCCGCCTATGACTGTCTGGCTGCGGAAGGCATAATTCAGCCCCATGTCGGACGCGGCACCATCGTCGCGACGGCGTCGGGTGATTTGTCGCGCGTCTCCGCACGCGGCGCAGCGCCGCGCGAGCTTCGCCCCGCAGCACGCACACCCTTCGCGGATGTGTCGCAAGCCATCGCCGCCGTCGCCGCAGCCATCTCCGTTCCAACGGCGCCGGCGCGCTTCGACTTCAGCTATGGCGCAACCTGGATCGATGCGAGCTTTGCAAGCGCCTGGCGACGCGCGCTGGCGTCGGCCGCGGCGGCGACCAATTATCCCGACCCGCGCGGCGACCCCGAACTGCGCCAGGAGGTGCTCGCCCATGCCTCCCGCGCACGTGGTCTTCAGTGCACGGCGGACAACATCATCATCACCGCAGGCGCACAGCAAGCCTACGATCTGATCGCGCGCTGCCTCGTCGAGCCGGGCGGCGGCGTAGCGCTTGAGGAACCCGGCTATTTCAGCGCGCGCTGGGCGTTTTCGGCGTGCGGCGCAAAGCTCTGTCTGACCCAAACCGACGATGCGGGTCTCATCGTCGAGGATCTGAGGACGACCAAAAGTGCGACGCCGATCCGTCTCGCCTTCGTCACGCCCTCGCATCAAATGCCGACCGGCGCGGTGATGTCGATCGCGCGCCGACGCGAGCTCATCGACTGGGCGGCGCGTGAGGGCGCTTACATCATCGAGGACGACTATGACGGCGAATATCGCTTTGGCGGGCCGTTGATCCCGTCACTGCAGTCGATGGATGATTCCGAGCGCGTCATCTATGTCGGCACGTTTTCCAAGACGATGTTTCCGGGTCTGCGTCTTGGCTATATCGCCGCGCCGCCGCATCTCGCTTCGATGTTCTCGGCGGCAAAGCTGATGCTCGACTGGGGCGCCAATCACGCTTGTCAGCGCGCGCTCGCCGAGTTCTTCGCTTCCGGCGCTTATGCACGCCGCATCCGCACGACGTCGCGCCGCTATGCGCGCCAGCGTCACAAGCTGATGGAGAATTTGCGCACGGCCTTCGGCGACGACATTGAGATCTTCGACCGCCGCGCGGGCATGCATCTCTATGTGAAGCTCGTCGGCCGCAAGGACCCGTTTGAGCCCGCAATTCTCCAAGCGCTTCGACGGCGCGGCGTGGTTCTGCATGACATCCGCCCCTATTTCGCGGGCGAACGGCGCGCGGGCGAAATGATTCTCGGCTTTTCGCGCCTGGACGGAGCCGGCGCTGAGGCGGGCGTCGCCGCACTCGCCGATACGCTGTGAAGCGAAACTGTGAAATTGGGCGCGCGCTTGATATCCGGCGACCTGCCCCGTCTCCGCCGCATTCCGTCCGATAATGGCGCGCGCGAGGGATAGCGGGCGCGGCGACTTCGCATACGCGCTCTGAAATCGAGGGAAGCACATGATCATTTCGGTATTGTCCTGGATCGGCGCGCTGTTGTTCGCAACGACCGACGCTGTCGGCTCTGACTGCACCTATAACGGCATTCCGCTGCACGGCCGGGTCCAGGTCGTGGAGAGCTTCGCCGATATCGACGTTGAAGTGGTCACGAGCTTCCCGGATCTGCGCGTTCAGTTCGTCGAGAGCTTCGCCGACAGTTGCGGCGAGTGGGAACTCGTCGAGAGCTTTCCTGACTTTACGATCCGCTATGTGTCGAGTTTCCCCGATATCGAGATTCAGGTCGTTTCCTCGTTTCCGGGGACGTAATCTCAGCGCCGGTTGAGGCGCGGATACGCTATTATGAAACGGCGTGAGTTTTTAGGGCTGGCGGGAGCCGCCGCGCTGACGCCGGCGGCGTTCTCGGCTGCGCGCGCGCAAGTCGCCGCCGTCGATGCGCCCTTCGCCCCCGTCCTGTCCTCGCCAGACCGCGTCATCCGCACCGTCGTCGGCCTGCGCCCATATCGTGCGCCCGGCTATGTGCTGCGCGCTGAACGCATCAGCCGCAAAACGCTCGTGCATAATTATGGTCACGGCGGCGCCGGAGTGACGATGTCCTGGGGCTGCTCAGCCGTGGCCGCCGAACTCGCAGCCCAGGCAGGGCGCGGCGAAATCGCCGTCATCGGCGCCGGCGTCATGGGCCTGACCACCGCCCTTCTCGCGCGCCGCGCCGGCATGGATGTTACGCTTTATGCTGAACACCTGCCGCCGCACACGACCTCCAATATCGCCGGCGCATTCTGGTATCCGTCCTCATTGTTCGAGCGCGAGGCGGCGTCGCGCGATTTTCTCCAGCTCTTCCCCCAGCTTGCGCGTTATTCCCAGCGCGCCTTTCAGCACTTCGTCAACGATCCGAATTACGGCGTGCGCTGGGTGCGCCATCAGGATTTGCGCTACCGTCCGCCGCGCCAGCTCGACGGCGAACTCCCCGGCGGCGATGCGCTCTATCCCGGCCGCGCCTTTCACAGCGATCCAGAGCGCTGGTTCGGCTATCCCTATGCGATGACCTATGCCGCGCTGATCATCGATCCCGACATATATCTGCGCGCGCTGTTGCGCGATGTGGAGAACGCCGGCGTCGCCATCCGGCGCACACGCTTTGCGGATGCGACCGAAATCATGCGTCTGCGCGAACGCGTCATCATCAATTGCACAGGGCTCGGCTCAGGGGAGTTGTTCGAGGACGAACATCTTGTCCCCGTGCGCGGACAGCTCACCCATCTCCTGCCGCAGCCGGAAGTCGACTACAGCTATGTCACCGGCACGCCGGAAGGCACGCTCTATATGTTCCCCCGCCAGAGCTCCATCGTGCTGGGCGGCACGCATGAGCATGGCGAGACCTCCACGCAGGTCGACGAAAGTCAGGTAGAACGCATGCTGAGAGGTCACGCCGCCATCGCAGCAGCCGCGCGCTAGTTCGTGAGCGCGATCAGCGCCAGTCGCCCAAAATCGCCTGCCAGAGGCTGACGGCTGCGACGACGGCGGTGTCGGCGCGCAGGATGCGCGGACCGAGAGACATCGAGACGGCGAAGTCGGCTTCGCGCAAGCGCGCGCGCTCGTCTGGATGAAAGCCGCCTTCCGGACCGATCAGAATCGCCCACGGCGTCGCAGGCGTTTCGCGCAGTGCCTGCAAGACGCCGAGCGCATCTGATGCTGCGCCGTTCGATGCATTCCAGGGCGTGCCCGCGCCGCCTTCGGCCTCATCGCAGAATAACAGCCTGCGCGCGCCCTCGCGCTGGGTCCACTGATCAAGCAGAGCATCCAGACGCACAGGCTCTGCGATTTCCGGCAGGTCCAGGCGCTCGCATTGTTCGGCGGCTTCGCGCGCCAGCGACTGCAGCCGCTCGGCGTTGACGCGCTCGCTTTGGGTGAAGCGCGTAAACACGGGCCGGATCACGCGCGCGCCCAACTCGCTGGCTTTCTCCACGGCGAAGTCGGTGCGCGTCTTCTTGAGCGGTGCAAACAGGACATGCAGATCCGGCGCGCCCGATTGTGCGCGCAATTGCTCGTGCACGCATAAAACCGCCTCGCGCTTATCAGCGCGCTCCACGCGCGCGCGCCACTCCCCGTCGCGTCCATTGAACACGCGCACGTCGTCGCCGGCGCGCATGCGCATGACGCTGAGAAGATAATGCGCCTGCTCGCGCGGCAGAGTGAGTTGCGTGTCCGCTAAGAGCGCGTCGGCAAGATACAATCGAGGCGTGGCCATGGCCGCCATGTTAGCGCGCCCGCGCGGAAGGAAAATGTGCTCAGCGCGCGAATGCGCGCATGGGGCCGGCGCCCCCATCCGTCATGCCGTCGCAGATGGCGTGAAAACTGCGCATCTGCGCTTGGGCTGCAGCGATTATCCGATTGTTTTTATGGGGCTAAGTGCAAACGCCGACAAGATGCCCAACACGCGCTTGCAACGCGTAGCCCCGAGAGGCTATATCGCTCCTCCCCTACCGGTCGGGCGCGTAGCTCAGCGGGAGAGCACTACGTTGACATCGTAGGGGTCGCTGGTTCGATCCCAGCCGCGCCCACCATTTCCCTATTCTACTTAAATCGCCTTCCACGACGAGCCGCCGGTCTGCTTCGCGGCGGCGCGCATGAATGCGCCTGCGTTCGATCGCGCACACGCAAAAAATAGCGGCGGGCCGGGGCCCGCCGCAAGGGATTGCAACAAGGGGAATTGGAGCAATCAGAAGTCGGTCGTGAGGCCGAAGAAGATGTATCGGCCAAGTGCGTCGTACACGGCCGGGTAGGTATTGCCGTTGGAGAACGGCGCGCCAACGCTGCTCGAGGTCGGCGGCGCCGTCTCGTCCAGTATGTTGTTGACGCCGGCGCGAAGCTGCGTGTTTTCCATCAGCTGCCAGGTTCCCGCCACATCGAAATAGCTCATCGCCGCCAGGCCGCGAGCGTCAAGCGCTCCGATTGGTTGGGAGTTGAGGAAATCGTTCGGCGCGGAGCCTTCATAAGTGACGCTGTCGAAATAGCGCCACGTAAATGAGAGAGACGCGTTCCACGGCGTGTCCCAGGTCGTGCGGAAGCGATGGCGCCATTCCGGCGTCGGCGTGCCGCAAGTGGGACCATGCAGTCCTGCGCAATCATAAGTCGTGGACTGATAAGTCGCCGCCGCTGCAGGCGTGAAGCCGGAGATCGGCTCAACGACGAGTTCGTCCAGCCAAGTGCCAACCAACTCAAAGCGCAGACCGCCCGCATTGCTCAGACCGAACTCAGCAAAGTCCAAAGCGTAGCTGATATTAAAGTCGATGCCCGAGGTCTCCAACGAACCGGTGTTGAGGTTCAGGTTAGAGACGCCCGCGATTGGCGTGCTCCAAAGCGAGCCGGAAGCAGAGCGGTTCACGAGGCTGCAGAACTGCGGATCGCCTGAGAGCACGCA
>JAUIEH010000536.1 GCA_030428405.1 Alphaproteobacteria bacterium | reverse complement strand
GCGACGATCACCGGCTTGCCGGCGCGACGGGCCGCACGAATGATGCGGCGCTGCGCGATGGGGACCTGCTCGACCGGCAGCTCAACGCCAAGATCGCCGCGCGCGACCATCACGGCGTCAGAGAGGTCGACAATGGCGTCGATATCCTGCACCGCCGTCGGCTTCTCGATTTTGGAGATGATGCGCGCGCGCCCATTGATCCGCGCCTTGGCGTCGGCGACGTCCTGGGCCGACTGTACGAAGCTGAGCGCGACATAGTCCGCGCCGGCCTCCATCGCGACTTCGAGGTCGGCGATGTCTTTTTCCGTAAGCGCTGTAATCGGCAGCGCTCGTCCGGGGATGGAGACGCCTTTTTTGTCGGTGAGGCGGCCGGGAATGTCGACTTTGCAGATGCGCGCTTCGCCATCGGCCTTTTCGACGGTCGCCATCATTAATCCGTCGTCGAACTTCAGCGTGTCGCCGGGCTCAAGCGCTGCGACGATTTCCGGGTGCGGCATCGGCACGACGGCCTCATCGTCGCTCTCCTTGCCCGCGACGATGCGGATTTCCTGGCCAAAGCGCAGATCGCGTCCGCCGCCCGACATCTTGCCGACGCGGATCTTGGGGCCCTGCAAATCGGCCAGCACCGCAATGTGGCGGTCAATCGAGGCGGCGGTTTCGTGCACGCGCTTGATGCGGGCGGCCTGTTCGCTCGCCTCGCCATGGCTGAAATTGACGCGCACGACGTCGACGCCGGTTTCAAACAGGCGGCGAAGCTGGTCCGGCGAGTCGCTCGCAGGTCCCATGGTCGCAACGATTTTACAGGCTCGCTTGCGCACTTCGCATCCCCCGTTCAATGCGGTGAGCCCGCCTTCTAGACTGCTTCGCGCTCACGCGGAATCGGCGAGACGGCGCGCAAGCGCAATTCCCCCCATGACGCCCGCGCGCGCGCCGAGCCCGGCCGGCAGGATGAGCGCGTCTGCGCCCTCCGGCGCGATGTCGGCATATCCGCCAAGGCTCTCGCGGACATGGGCGCGTATGCCGTCGAGCAAGAGCGTGCGCGCCATCACGCCGCCGCCGAAAACGATGCGCCGCGGCGCCGTCGTCAGCAGCAAGCCGAGCGCCAATTCTCCGAGATAAAAGGCGACAAACGCCCAGATCGGATCCTCGTCGTCGATTTCAGAGGGTGCTCGGCCGGCGCGCGCCAGGATGGCTGCGCCAGAGGCGACGCCTTCCAGACAATCGCCATGGAAGGGACATGCGCCGGGGAAGTCGTCGCCGGGCGCGCGGCGCGGACGAATATGGCCGGCCTCGGGATGAAGCGCGCCATGCACGGGCGCGCCGCGCATAATGACGCCCGCGCCAATGCCGGTTCCGACGGTGACGTAAGCGAGGTCGTCCACGCCACGTGCTGCGCCCCAGTCACGTTCGGCGAGTGCTGCGGCATTGACGTCGGTGTCGATTGCAACGGGTGCGGAGAGATTGTCTTTGAACGCGGCGAGCACATTCGCGCCGCGCCATCCCGGCTTGGGCGTGTTCAGCATGACGCCAAATCTGGGCGAAGCCGGGTTCAGATCGAGCGGGCCGAAGGAGGCGAGGCCGATGGCGCTGCAGACGAGACCGTTTTCCTCCTGCTCTCGAAAAAACGCGGCGGCCTGGTCCAGGGTCTCCTCGGGCGCGCTGGTCGGCAGACTGGTCTCGGTCTCAATGTCGTCGGGTGTGGCGGCGATGGCGCATCGAACGGAGCTGCCGCCGATATCGACGCCGCCAAATGCGCGCTGCGCCGCCATTGACGCGCTCAGCGTCCCGGCGCTGAAGCGCCGAGTGCGCGCGCCACGACGTGTGAGGAGCGTCCATGCGCGTCCACCGCGGTGATGCGGAAGAAGCCTTCCGTTTGCGGACGCCAGACCCATTCTCCGGAGGCGTCGCGCTCGGCGGGTTCGCCGTCGACATACCAGCTCAGCGTCGAGCGGCTGCGCGCTGAGAGGACGAAAGAGCGGCCGGGCCGGTCGGCCCAGACTTCCGCCCCCTCCGGCGGAAAGATGATTTCGGG
>JAUIEH010000535.1 GCA_030428405.1 Alphaproteobacteria bacterium | reverse complement strand
ACATGACGTCGTCCTGGTCCGAGCCGAAAGCGGACTGGCCCTTCTCCTCGACCGTGCCGATGACTTCGAAGGGCGTGCGGTTGATGCGCACGATCTGACCGACCGGGTCGGCGGATCCGAATAATTCTCGCGCAATGGTCTGTCCAATGACGACAACCTTGCGGCTGGCGCGCACATCGCTCGCATCGATGAGACGGCCCGAGGCGAGACGCCATTCGCGCGCGATGAAATGGTCTGGCGTCACGCCCTCCGCCGTAGTCGACCAGTTCGCGGCTTGCGCGGAAACCTGCACGCGCGTTGAAACGCTGGCGTCCACCGCGTCGAGCCCGTCGATTTCTGCAGCGATCGCCTCGGCGTCGGCGTAAGTCAGCGTCGAGGTTCCCGAAAAGCCCATGCGCGCGCCCGATCGCCTGCTGTCTTCGGAAACGACGATCAACAAGTTCGAGCCGAGCTGACGGATGAAGCCTTCGACCGCGCTTTGCGCGCCCGCGCCGATGGCCAGCATGATGATGACTGCGCCCACGCCGATAATGACGCCAAGCGCGGTCAGTGCGCTGCGCAATGGATTCGCGGCGATGGCCTGTGCGGAGGCGCGGACGATGTCGGCGCGTCTCATGCCGCTTGCCTCACGGCTTCATCGGAAATCAGCGCGCCGTCGCGAAAGCGCATGACGCGGCGAGCGAAGGCTGCGACTTCCTCGTCATGGGTGACCATCAGGATGGTCAGGCCCGAGCGGTTCAACTCATTGAACAGGCCCAACACGTCCTCGCCCGTCGCCGTGTCGAGTGCGCCGGTCGGTTCATCCGCCAACAGAATGGTTGGGTCGCACGCCAGCGCACGTGCAATCGCGACGCGCTGCTGCTGGCCGCCTGAAAGCTGGGTCGGTCGATGATCGGCCCGATCGGCGAGGCCGACGCGGGCAAGCAGCTCGTGGGCTTTTTCCTTGCGTTCGGCCGGCGGCGATTCGGCGTAGACCAGCGGCAGCTCGACATTCTCCCAGGCCTGCAGGCGCGGCAGGAGATTGAACTGCTGAAACACGAAACCGATCGTGCGGTTGCGGAAGCGCGCCAGCGCGCCTTCATCCATCGCGCCGACATTTTCGTCATTGCAGAAATAGCGCCCGCTTGAAGGCCGGTCGAGGCCGCCGACAATGTTCATCAGCGTCGATTTTCCGGACCCGGACGGCCCCATAACGGCGACGAGCTCGCCATATTTGATTTCAAAGCTCACGCCCGCCAGCGCATGCACGACATTGTCGCCCATGCGATAATCCTTCGCGAGTTCTTCGACCCGGATGGCGGCTTTCGGCGCGCCGGTCACGGAAATCTCCGCATGCGACCGCCGCCGCGGCGCGGCGCCGGCGCAGCTTCGACTTCGCCGCCGCCGGTGATGACCTGGTCGCCGTCAGCCAATTCGCCTTCGAGGACTTCCACGATTTCAGTGCGTTCGGCATCGGACGCGCCAAGGCGCACGCGCACGGGCGCGGGTTGGCCGCGCGTAGACAATATCCAGACGACGCCGGGCCGTCCGCCGCCGCCCCGGCGCGCTGCCGCCTCGGCGCGGATTTCACTCAGCAGCTCGACTTGTTGCGGCGTCAGGACCGGTTCGATGTCGGCGAGCAGGGTCTGGAGCGTCTCGCGCATGGCTTCGCGCACGCCGGCGCGATCGCCGCTCTCACGCGCCGCCATGAAGGCTGCGCGCATTTCGCGCTGCGCCGTTTCGACCATTGGCTGCACGCGCGCGGTTTGTTCCTCACTCAGATCGAGGCGCTCGATCATGGCGGTCAGCCGGCCGCCTGGTCCGCCGCCCCCGCCGCGAGCTGCGCCACTCGGAGCGCCGCGCGCGCCACGTCCGCGGCCTTCGCCCTCAAGCGCACGCCAGCGCAGCGCCGCATTCGGCGCGCGCAGAACATCGCTGCGCTCTTCAAGCACGATTTCGACATTCGCCGTCATGCCCGGCAAGAGTTGGCCGCGCGCATTCGCAGTCTCGGCGATGACCGTGTAGGTGACGACATTGCTCTCGATTAAAGGCTGCATA
>JAUIEH010000534.1 GCA_030428405.1 Alphaproteobacteria bacterium | reverse complement strand
GACCGGCGATCCAGACGCCATTATCGTCCGCGCGAATGATTTCGACGCTGACGAAATGCACAACGCCGTCATCGTCGACCGTCTTCACGCCCAGCACGCCGTCCGTGTCGAGCGCCAGAATGGCTGGCGAGATGAAGTGGCCAGGCGTCAAACCGGTCGGGATAGACACTTGCGCGCTGACGCCGGAGGGCGCCGAAGCGTCGTCATTGTCGATCGCGATTTCGACCAGGAATGTCCGCGTCGCCGGATCGGCGTTGGCCGCGACATAGCGCACTTCGCCCTCCAAGCTTTCGCCGGTGACGAGTTCGACATGAGCGCCGCCGCCGACGACGACATTACGCACATCGGTCTGTGAAATGCGCGCTTCTGCGATGAGCTGTCTTGAATCGACCAGACGGCCGATCGGATCGCCGACCCTCAAGAACTCGCCCATTTCGACATCAAGCGAGTCGAGAATGCCGCCGAAAGGCGCGCGGATTTCTAAATTGGCGACGCCTTCTTCGGCCACGCGCACGCCGGCGCGCGCAGATTCAAGCGCCGCGAAGGCCGTGCGAACGCGCGATTCACTCGCATAGCCGCGTTCAGCCAGGCGGCTGGCGGCGTCATAGTCCTGCTGGGCCTGGGCAAGTTGCGCATTGGCCTGATCGAGGCGCGCGCGGCGGTCTTCTTCAGACAAGCGCACGATGACGTCGCCTTCGCTGACGCGGGCGCCGCGCTGAACGGGAAGTTCGGCGACCGCGCCGGAAGCTTCCGCGCGCAGCGCGAGAATCCGCTCGGCTTCAGCCGTCGCCTGGACCGTCAGCACACGCTCGACCGGGCTCGCCGTCGACAGACGCGTCTGCACCGCGAACAATTCGCGTTCGACGGGCGCAGCTTCTTCGGGCGGGCCGCCCGCTTCGCCTGCGAATGTGCCGCTGAGCATCCAGATTGCGAGCGCTGCGCCGATAAGGCCGGCGAGCAGCGTCGGACTGCGCCTGATGCGCGTAAACAGACCCGGCGCTTTCGGCGATGCGGGGTGAGAGGAGGAGCTAGTCATTTCATTCGACCTTGTTGACCGTTTTTTGGTCCGGCGATTTCGACCTTCTTTGCGGTTCTCTTCGCTTCGCCGGCTTTGTTTGTTTCATTCACTTTCGTTGCGAAATTTCGTCGACGACTTTTGAAGCCGTCGAACTCAACACTTTGTAGAATTCACCCAATGCGCAAAGACGCTCCTTGGTGGCCTCGCAGTTCGCGCCGAGCTGTTTGTTCGTGCGGTCGACAAGCTCGCGAGCGCGCTCCGCGCGGTCGATGGTTCCCTCGAGCAAGCGCACGAACGGCTTGTCTGTGAGCTGGAAATAGTCCTGACGCTCGCCCGGCCGTGTGACCCGTTGCAAAACGCCGAGCGACTCCATCAGACGGGTATTCGTGCTGACGCTGGCGCGACTGATCTGCAGACGCTCGGCAATCTCGGAAAAGCCAAGCGGGCCGCCTTCGACCACAAACAGCGCGATCAGCTTGCCGGCGATGCGCGGCAGGCCGTCCGCCTGAGCGATGAGGCCGAGATCCTCGATGAACTGCTCGGTCGGATTGAGACTGTCTATGGCCATGACGCTCATATGGTACGTTCGAATTGTTCAATCAAGACTGAACAGTAATTTTATTTTGCAGCGCAGCATGGTCGCGCAATTGCGGCCGCGCGGTGGTAACTTATTGAAGTAAAATGCAAAAATAGATTGCGCCCGCTCCGCTTGTTGGGCGTGTCGATGCAGCGCCGCAACAAATTGTGATTGAGGAGAGAGGCCGCGCTCGCGCTTATTCGTCGAGCACGTCGCCGGCGATATCGGGGGAGAGGCTTTGACGCGCCTTGCGGTTGGGCTGGCGGGTGAAGCCGCTGGTGTCTGCAGTTTCGTCGAAATCGCGCGTGATCGCCACCGGGCTGACGACATAAGCGGTCACGAGTTCGGCGAGCGAGCGCAGCGAATGCATGTGGATGCGCTCATAGCCGTGCGAGGCGTCGATGCCGAACGTGATGAGGGCCGTGCGCACGTCATGGCCGGCCT
>JAUIEH010000533.1 GCA_030428405.1 Alphaproteobacteria bacterium | reverse complement strand
GCGAGAGACAGGCCGTCGGGGGCGTCGGCCAGCACGTCGAACAGGCCGAGCACGCGCTGCATGGCGCGCGGGCCGGAGCCTTCGCGCTCCTCATCTCTTGGTCTGCGTCGCTCTGACACGCTGGCGCGTCCTCCTGGCTCCAAGTGTTTGCGCGCCCGGCGGCCGGCGCAAGTCGGCGCTTGTGCGCATGCGCGATGAAGTTCGCTGCGAGCGGGTTTGGGCGTTGCAGCGCAAGTCGGCGTGCGGATGCTAGCGGCATGGATGTTTTCGACTACATCATTATCGGCGCCGGTTCGGCCGGCTGTGTGCTCGCAGACCGCTTAAGCGAGAGCGGGCGCTGCAGCGTGCTCCTGCTCGAGGCCGGCGGCGAGGACCGCAATCCTTGGATTCACGTGCCGCTCGGCTATGGCAAGCTGTTCGTCGATCCGTCCGTCAACTGGCTTTACAAGACCGAGCCGCAGCCCGAAATGGACGGCCGCGTCATCGGTCAGCCACGCGGCAAGGTTCTGGGCGGCTCAAGCTCGATCAACGGGCTCGTCTATATTCGCGGTCAGCGCGAGGATTTCGACGGCTGGGCCCAGCGCGGCAATATCGGCTGGAGCTATGACGACGTCCTGCCTTATTTCATCCGCGCCGAGGATCAGGCGCGCGGGCCCGACGATTATCACGGCGTCGGCGGTCCACAGGCCGTATCCGATCAGACCGAGCCGCACCCGCTATGCGACGCATTCATCGAGGCCGCGCAACAGGCTGGCCATCCTTATAATGAGGATTTCAACGGCGCGCGTCAGGAAGGCGCAGGCTATTATCAGACGACGTCGCGCCGCGGGCTGCGCGCGTCAACGGCCGTCAGCTATCTGAGGCGCGCGCGCAAGCGCGAAAATCTGCACGTTCAAACGCGCGCGCATGCAACGCGCATCGTCTTTGACGGCAAGCGCGCTTGCGGCGTCGAGTGGATGCGCGACGGCGTGCGGGAAACCGCCCTGGCGCGCGGAGAGGTTCTGCTCGCCAGCGGCGCAATCGGCTCGCCGCAATTGCTGCAGCTCTCCGGCGTCGGTCCCGGCGCTCTGTTGAATGAGCATGGCGTCGAAATCGTTTGCGATCAGCCCAATGTCGGCGAACATCTCGAAGACCATGTCCAGGTGCGCACGGTCATGCGCTGCACCAAGGACATCACCTTCAATGACGACATGCGCAATCCCTTGCGCGCGGCCTGGGCGGGGGCGCGCTGGGCGCTCTTGCGCAAAGGCCCGCTCACGGTCAGCGCGGGCTATGCGGGCGGTTTCTTCAAGACGGATGAACGCCTGGCGAGCCCGGACATCCAGGTCCATTTCATCAATTTCTCGACCACGAAGATGGGCGACAAGCTGCACGATTTCTCCGGCTTCACCGCGTCCTCGTGCCAGTTGCGGCCCGAAAGCCGCGGCCATGTGCGCATCAAGAGCGCGGACCCGTTCGCACCGCCGGAGATCGATCCGCGCTATTTCACTGCCGAAGCTGACCGCGTCGCCAATGTCGAGGGCGTCAGGCTGTTGCGCGAGATATTGCGCCAGCCGGCGCTCGCGCCGTTCATCGCCGAAATACTCGAACCTTCGCCCGAGCTTGAGAGCGACGATCAGCTCCTGGATTATTGCCGCGCCAACGGCTCAACGCTCTATCATCCGTCATGCACCGCGCGCATGGGACCGGAGGGCGACGCCCAGGCCGTCGTCGATCCGCGCCTGCGCGTGCGCGGCGTTGAGGGCCTGCGCGTCGTTGACGCGTCGGTGACGCCGGGCTTGATATCTGGGAATACCAATGCCGCGATCATTATGATCGCGGAAAAGGCGAGCGATCTCATTCGCGAGGACGCCGCAGCGCGCTAACGGCGAAAAGGAAATTCTGGCCCATGTACTCCACGCTCGAGCTCTATATCGACGGCAAGTTTCGCGGCGGACGGGGCGGCAGCGAACCGATGATCAATCCCGCGACCGCCCAGCCGATCGCGGAATTGCCGCACGCCTGCGAGCAGGACCTTGATGAAGCGCTCGCCGCGGCGGCGCG
>JAUIEH010000532.1 GCA_030428405.1 Alphaproteobacteria bacterium | reverse complement strand
CGCGCTTCGTGCTCAACACGACCGTCGGCGTCGGCGGTCTTTACGATTTCGCCGGCAATGTCGTCGGCATCGAAAAGCATGATGAGGACTTCGGACAAACGCTTGCGGTCTGGGGCGTGGGCAACGGCCCGTTCCTAATGCTGCCGCTGATGGGCCCGTCCACCACGCGCGATCTTGCCGGGCGCGTCGGCGATTATGCGCTTTCGCCGTTCACCTGGACCGATTTCGAAGGCGAAGACACGCTGCGGCGCACGAGTCTCGCGCTCGACATCATCGATATTCGTCACCGCACCGACGGCGCGATCGAGCTCATTCGCGAAAGCGTCGATCCGTATGTGCAGACACGAACTTTCTACATTCAGGCCCGGAATCGACGCATTTTGGAGCAAGACTACGAAGACCTGCCGGATTTCGAATAATCGCGATATCGGCGCAAAGGCAGCAGAACGCAGCGGAGCCGCACCATGTTCTCAATGATTCGCCGTCTTACTGGCGCAGGGCTGGCCATGATTGCGCTCGTGCTTGTTCCTGCTGCGGCGCAGGCGGACGATGCGGCTGAAGCCTTCGTCGAGCGAAATGGCGACATGATCATGTCGATCCTCGGCGATGACAGCCTCTCGATCGAACAACAGGCCGCGCGCTTCCGCGAACTGGTCGACGACTTGGCCGATGTGGACCGCGTCGCGCGTTTTGTTCTTGGCCGGTACTCGCGCTCCGTTGCGGCCGACGACTACCGCCAGTTCAGCGACGCGTTCCGCGAATACGCCATCAGCGTCTACGAATCCCGCCTCAGCGAATATGCCGGCGAGCGCATCGAAGTTCTGGGCTCCACGGATCGCCGCGGCGCCGAAGACGTCATCGTGCACACCCGCATCGCTGGCGGAGAGCGCAACGACACCATCGAAGTGAATTGGCGCGTGCTCGGCGGTCCCGACAATCACCACGTCGTTGATGTCGAAATTCTCGGCGTCTGGCTCGCGGTTAATCAGCGCGAGGAGATCGTCTCGATCATCGGCGCCAATGGCGGACGGGTGTCCGCCGCCACCGACGCCTTGCGCGCACGCGCGGTCGGCAGCTGAAACAAGGCAGTAAAAACAAACGGCGCCGTCCTGTGACAGCGCCGTTTCTTTAGGGGCCTCAGATCTGCGGTTCTGCGCTCAAGCGCGCGAGAATTTCTGGAACTTGATGCGGTGCGGAATATCCGCATCCGGCCCGAGCCGGCGCTTCTTGTCTTCGAGATAATCCGAAAACCCGCCCTCGAACCACTCGACATGGCTGTCGCCTTCAAAGGCGAGAATGTGCGTGGCGACGCGGTCGAGGAAGAAGCGATCGTGGCTGATGATCACGGCGCAGCCCGGATAATCTTCCAGCGCCGCTTCCAGCGCGGACAAGGTCTCGACATCGAGATCATTGGTCGGCTCGTCGAGCAGCAGGAGATTGGCGCCCTGCTTGAGCACCTTGGCGAGATGGACGCGGTTGCGTTCCCCGCCTGAGAGCTTGCCGACCGGTTTTTGCTGATCGACGCCGCGGAAATTGAACCAGCTCACATAAGCGCGGCTCTGCACTTCGCGCCCGCCCAGATCGATCAGGTCGAGCCCGCCGGAGATTTCGCTCCACACGGTGTTGTCGTCGTTGAGCGCGTCGCGCGACTGATCGACATAGCCGAGCTTCACGGTCTCACCGAGGCGGATGGCGCCGGCGTCCGGCGTCTCCTGGCCGACGATCATGCGAAACAGCGTCGACTTGCCGGCGCCGTTCGGGCCGACCACGCCGACAATGCCGCCCGGCGGCAGCTTGAAATCCAGATCCTTGATCAGGATGCGCTCATCATAGCCTTTGGTGAGCTTTTCGGCTTCGACGACCACGCCGCCCAGGCGCGGGCCCGGCGGCAATTGGATCTGCGCCGTGCGGATTTCATCGCGCTCGGCCTGATCGCGCAATTCCTCGTAAGAGCGGATACGCGCCTTGGACTTGGCCTGGCGCGCTTTCGGGCTGGCCCGGATCCAGTCCAGCTCGCGAGCGAGCGCGCGCTGGCGCGAGGCGT
>JAUIEH010000531.1 GCA_030428405.1 Alphaproteobacteria bacterium | reverse complement strand
AAGGCTACCGCGCCGAATTCGGCCTCGCCCATCGCCGTCGGCTGTTTCTGTCCTCCAAGGGCGACGATTTGCGCGGCGAGGACACGCTGTTCCGTCATGTCGAGGATTCGCCCGCCGATCCGCCGCGCAAAATCCCTTATGCCGTGCGTTTCCATTTGCACCCGGCCGTTCGCGTCTCGCTCGCGCGCGACCGGCGCAGCGCGCATCTGTCATTGCCTGACGGCGAAGGCTGGCGCTTCAAGACCGATTGCGGCCCGATCGCGGTGGAGCGCTCGATCTATCTCGGCGCCGGGCAAAGCGCTGCAGAAACACGCCAACTCGTCGTGACAGGCGATGCGCAAACCGATAAGCCCATAGACCGACCACCCAACCGCGTGCGGTGGGCGTTGAAGCGGTTGGGACGCACGCCGGTCTTTTGAGGCGAAGGCAGAATGGCGACTAAGCGCGAACCGGCCAGACGGCCGATGATCGTCATGACGATCGTGCTCGCCTATGACCTGCTTTGCGCCGCGGTCGCGATGTTCGCGGCCATTCTCCTGCGCTACGAATTCACAGCTTCCTCAACCGCCCCCGCCGGTCTCGCGCCGTCCGCGACAATGCTCTTCGTCGCCGCCTGCGCGCTCGTTTTTCCCTTGCAGGGCCTGCATCGCGGCGTCTGGCGCTTCACCGCCTTCAACGACACGCTGAAGATCATCTACGCGGTGATCCTGGCCAATCTCGCCTTCCTCCTCGCGCTGTTCATCACCACGCGTCTCAACGGCCTGCCGCGCTCGGTCATGTTCATCGAGGGGCCGCTGCTCGTGCTCCTGCTGGCGGGCGGGCGCTATGCGCGCCAGATGACGGCGAGCGGCGACTGGCGCTCGTTCTTCCGATTTGAGGATCGCTCCAAGCCGGCCGCCGTGCTCGCCGGCAGTCATGCCGCGCTCGACACCTTCCTGCGCGACGTCGCGCGCCGACGGAACCCGCCCGCTTTTCGCATCAGCGCGCTCGCCGAGCCAAGCGGCGCCGAGCGCGGCCGCCTCATTCGCGGCGCGCCCGTGCTCGGCGGCCCCGAAGAGGCCAAGCGCGCTTTGATGAGCCTGGGCGGATCGGCCGGCAGTCCGCCGCAATTGATCCTGGTCGACGCCAATCTATCGCGCGACGAGGTCAACGCCTTCGCCGCCGCCGCCACGGAAGCCGGCGCCGAGCTCGTGCGCGCCAATCCCGGCAGCGAGCGGGCCGAGCTCTCCCCGCTCGACGCCGCCGACCTTCTGAGCCGCCCGCCGCGCCAGCTCGATCCCGCCGCCGTGCGAGATTTCATCGGCGGCCGACGCGTGCTCGTCACCGGCGCCGGCGGCACGATCGGCGCCGAATTGACGCGGCAGATCGCGCGCGCGCGTCCCGCAGCGCTGACCCTGCTCGATTCCAGCGAATTCAATCTCTATCAGATCGATCGCGAACTCGCGGATACCGGCCTGATCTCGAGCTGGGACAGCGTGCTGGGCGATATTCGCGACCGCCGCCGGCTTGATGAAGTTATGGGCGAGGTGCGCCCCGACATCGTTCTGCACGCCGCTGCTCTGAAGCATGTGCCGCTGATGGAGCGCAATCCGGCAGAGGCCGTGCTGACCAATGTCGGCGGCACGGTGAATGTCGCGGAGGCGGCGCGCGCGGCCGGCGCCTCGGTGTTCGTGCTGATCTCGACCGACAAGGCGGTGCGTCCGACCAATGTGATGGGCGCATCAAAACGCGCCGCCGAAATGTTCGTGCAGGCGCTCGACACCGATTCAGGCGACGCGATGCGTGCGGTCGCGGTGCGCTTCGGCAATGTCCTCGGCTCGGCCGGTTCGGTGATCCCGCTGTTTGAGGAACAGATCCGCAAAGGCGGGCCGATCACCATCACGCATAAGGACATGACGCGCTACTTCATGACCGTGCAGGAAGCGGCCGCGCTTGTGCTCCAGGCCGCCGGTCTGGGACGCACGGAGATCGCCAACGGCGCCGGCGCGCCCGGCGCCGGCCTGTTTGCGCTGGACATGGGCGATCCCGTCCGCATCGAGCATCTCGCGCG
>JAUIEH010000530.1 GCA_030428405.1 Alphaproteobacteria bacterium | reverse complement strand
CCGGCGGCGTGCGCTGGATGGTCAGCGATTATTCCAGCATCGTCTCCGCGCCGAGCGCTGCGGCTTTGATCGCTGCGCGCAATTCGCCTTCGCGCGAAAGCCGCGGCGGGCTTGTGATGTTCGGGCCGCCCGAAACGCCATCGCCTGAAACGCTGCGTTCTCTCGTTGATCCGTCTTGTGCGGAATATCTCGAAAGCTCTGTCTATCCGCAGCCGATCACGGCGATCAGCGCATCCGACGCCGCACGGCTCGGCGCGCGGGTTGAGCCGGCGCGTTCGTTCACGACCGCGCGTCTGACGGAGCGCGGCGATCTCGACGACGCCAGCGTCTTGGTGTTTTCAACGCACGGCTTCACGGGCGCGCAGCAATGTTCGACCGAGCCGGGCCTCTTGGTCTCGGTGGAGCGCGTCGACAGCGCGGCGCCGAGCCCGGAAGAACTCGCCTTCAACGATCCGATGCTGACGGCGTCCGAAGTCGTGCGCCTCGATCTCGACGCGGACCTCGTCGTGCTCGCCGCCTGCGACACCGCGCATGGCGGCACGAATGGTCTCGCCGCAGCCTTCGGATCAGAGCATCTGGACGGTCTGGCGCGCGCCTTTCTCTACGCGGGCGCCCGCAATGTTCTCGCGACGCATTGGCCGGTGGATGATTTGGCGACGGACGCTTTCGTCACCCGCTTCCTGGAAGAGGCCCGCCGTGCGCCGCTTTCGCGCGCGCTCAATGCGACGCAGGCCTATTTCCTGGAGCATCCCGACGAACTGACCGGCGGAGAGCGGACCTTCACGCCGGCATTGTGGGGCGGGTTCGTCCTGATCGGCGACGGCGCCCGCGGCGCGAACGCGCTTTACAGCGCGCCCGTCCGCTAGGGTCCTTCATCCGCTAGACGTTCAATTCCGCAAAGCGATCAGCCGCCGCACATCGCGGCGCTGTCGGCGTCGCTCAGATCAGCGCCGAGCAGGGAAATCGACATCGAGTAGGTCGTGCCGTCACGACCACGGACGATGTGCTGAGCCGCCTCGAACAGCCTGTTCTCAGGCTCCGCGACGCTGAAGCAGATCGCATCGATGCTTGCCGCGATGTCCGTTGCGCCATTGCGCGCGGGCACGCCCTGCACATCGTCGCGCACTTCGAAGTCGAGGCTCATAATGCCTGCGTCGGCGTCGCTCATCATCATTGCGACGGCGGGCGGCTCGGAATTGCGGTCGGCGACGCGGATGCGGTATGCGCCCGGCGCGAGCGCCGCGGCGGGCAGGGTCACGTCATATTCGATGTCGGAGACGGCGCCCGTGCGGCTGCGCTGGCTGTCGCGAATAGCGGCGGCTTCCTCCGCTGAGATGGAGGCCTGGGCCAGGATCTCGCCGTCTTCGGTTTCGAGCGTGACGTTGAAGGGCGCGATGCCGTCGGTCCAGCCGAACCACAAAGCGCGCGGGCCGGACTGATGCGACAGGATCTGCGTGCGGCGCAGGCCCATATTCTCCGGACGCGGAGACATCAGCGTGCCCTGGCTGCGCGTCACCAGCGTGCGCGTGCGCTCAGAGACTTCGGGGAAGATGATCCGTGAAAAGGCGAGCGTCGCATTGGCGAGCATGCCGCGGCCGGACGGCACTGTGAACTCAGCCGGGCCCTGGATCGGCTCGCTGGAGGAGCGCCCGTTCTCAAGCTCGATATGGGCGGTCTCGCCGGCGTTCAAAACGATGGTGTCGTCGGGGCACAAGGGCGCAAGATCGTGCAGACGGCCGGTCTGGCCTTCGCGCTGCAGTTGCGCATTGTGGCTGACGGGGAGGACGGAGAGCACGAGACCCGTGGCGCCGCCCGAACAGGCCGGCAAGGCGCCGGCGAGCGTTTCTGAGTCTTGAGCGAGCGTTGCGCCCGCACTCAGCGTCAGACCGAGCGCTGCGGCGCAAACGGACATTCGCTTCAGCATTCTGCGGTCAGCTTTTTCCCCAAACATCGGCGGTAAGCTCCTCGAACTCTTGGCGCGCTTCGTTAAACGCGGCGGCGAAAGACGGTCCTGCTATTCCTGCGAAATACCCGTAATCAAGCGCCAGATAGGTGAT
>JAUIEH010000041.1 GCA_030428405.1 Alphaproteobacteria bacterium | reverse complement strand
TCCTCAATCGAGGCGCCGGTCGGCCTGGATGAGATCGAAGGCCTGAGCGAGCTTCTCGCCAACGCCAGCGTCGTCGCGGAGCGCTAGGACCGCGCGCTCACGGCGCCGTCAAAAGTGCGGCGCAGACAGCTTCGAGCCCGGCCTTATCGGTCTCGTCAAACGCGCCGACCTGCTCTGAATCGATGTCCAGCACGCCGCGCAAGACGCCGTCGGCGTCAAACACCGGCACGACGATTTCCGAGCGCGAGCGAATGTCACACGCGATGTGCCCTGGAAATGCGTGGACATCCTCCACGAGTACGCTCTCGCCGCGCTGGGCCGCCGTTCCGCACACGCCCTTTCCGAACGGGATGCGCAAACAACCGAGCGAGCCCTGATAAGGACCGATGACAAGTTCGTCCGGCTTGTCAGGATCGACCAGATAAAAACCGGTCCAGAAAAAGCGCGGCGCGAAGGTCTCTGCGATCATGCACGCCGCCGTCGCATAGCGCGCAACCGCGCTGGTTTCGCCGGCGACGACCGAGCGCAGGCGCTTCTCCAGATCGCCATAGGCTGCGGCTTTGTCATCCGTGCGCAACGGTGCGGGCGCTTCGCTCATTGTTCGGTCCTCTCTTGCGCCGCAGCCATTCGTGTCGCGGCGCATATGTGAGCTATCCTAAGCGCGCGCCGTCGTCACGCGCGTTCACAACTCTGCGTTTACGCCGGCGCGCGCTTGCGCATCCTCGACAAATCGGTTCGTTTGCGCGCTATCGCAACCAGGCGCTGTGCGCCGGGCAAATTAGGGACACCGTGATGGGGTCGAGCACGCGCGGCAGAGAACTTCTAAAGGACCCTGCACGAACCAAGTCGACGGCGTTCACGCGCGAGGAGCGCGACGAACTCGGCCTGCGCGGCCTGATCCCGTACGCGGTCTCGACGCTGGAAAGTCAGACCGAGCGCGTGCTCGAAAATCTGCGGCGCAAGGAAAACGACATCGAGAAATACATCTTTCTTATGTCGCTGCATGACCGCAATGAGCGGCTGTTCCACCACGTCGTGGTAGAGAATATCGACGAGATATTGCCGCTCATCTACACCCCGACAGTCGGCCAGGCCTGCCGCGAATTCGCACATATCTTCCGGCGTCCGCGCGGCTTTTACATCACGCCCGAGGATAAGGGACGGATCCGCGCCATGTTCGACAACTGGCCGGAAGAGGACGTGCGCGTCATCGTCGTCACGGACGGCCAGCGCGTGCTTGGCCTGGGCGATCTCGGCGCCAACGGCATGGGCATCCCGATCGGCAAGCTCGCGCTCTACACCGCCTGCGCCGGCATCCATCCGCGCCAATGCATGCCGATCATGCTCGATGTCGGCACCAACAACGCCGCCTTGCGCGAGGACCCGCTCTATCTGGGATATCCGCATGAGCGTCTGGCGGGCGAGGCCTATTTGGAACTCGTCGACGAGTTCGTCGCCGCAGCGACCGACAAATTCCCCGACGTCCTCATCCAGTTTGAGGATTTCCTGACGCCCAACGCTTACGCCCTCTTGAACCGCTTTCGCGACGACGTGTTGTGCTTCAACGATGATATTCAGGGCACGGCCGCCGTCTCGCTTGCAGGCGTCTACGCCTCGACACGCGCGACGCAGAAGAACTTCAAGGATCTGCGCATCATGTTTCTCGGCGCGGGCTCTGCGGCGACGGGTATTGGCGATCTGATGGCCTATGCGCTGGAGGCTGAAGGCCTCACGGCCGAAGAAGCGCGCCGCCGGCTCTGGTTCGTCGACATTAGCGGTCTCATCGTGGCCGGTCGCGACGACCTCGCCCCGCATAATCTTCCTTATGCACACGACCACCCGCAAGCGGGCTTTCTCGGCGCGCTCGAGGAAATCAGACCGGATGTGCTGATCGGCGCCACGGGCGCGCCCGGAACCTTCAATGAAGCCGTCATCAAGAAGATGGCGGAGATTAACGAAACCCCCGTCATCTTCGCTTTGTCGAACCCGACCTCGCGCGCGGAATGCACGGCCGAGCAAGCCTATGCCTGGTCGCAGGGCCGAGCCCTGTTTTCCTCAGGCAGCCCGTTTTCGCCCGTGGTAGTGAACGGTCAGGCGCGCCGGCCCGGTCAGGGCAATAACGCCTATATCTTCCCCGGCATCGGGCTCGCAGCGCTGGCCGCGCGCGCCAAACATCTGCCGGAAGAGGCCTTCCTCACGGCCGCGCACGCATTAGCGCATTTCGTCAGTGATCAGGACATCGCCGAGGGCGCGCTTTATCCGCGCCTGTCACAGATCCGGCGCGTCTCGCTGCACATCGCGGTGGAAACAGCGCGCAAGCTCTATGAGCTCGGCGAAACGGAGCTTGGCGAGGATGATCTCGACGGGCTCGAGGCCTATATTGAAAGCCTGATGTTCAAGCCGGGCTATTAGAGGCGCAGGATTGAGGGGCCGCTGCTCCGTCCTCAAATGAAGTGGGCGTTCCGAACACGCAAGCCGCCTCCCGTCGTCTTGCATGCCCGGAACGCCCGACCCGTCGATTGCGCGGGGACGCCGACGGGGGACCAGTATCAGCCGCCTATTCGGCCGGCGACGGACGTTCGCCTGCTCCGGTCAGGGCGTCGACGGCGTCTTCTTCCTCATCATCGCCATCCAGGCTCAAGCCGAAGCGCGCTCGCTTGCGGCCCGTCCAGGCGCCCACGACATGGCGCTGAATGTCGGCGCCGATGCCGTAAAGCGCAGGCACGAAGAACAAGGTGACGAAGAGCGCGCAGATCACGCCGAAGGCGAGGCCGACGCCGACCGGGATCAGGAAGGCGGCCTGGATCGAGCGCTCCATCATCAGCGGCAAGAGGCCGACAAAGGTCGTCAACGAAGTGAGCAGGATCGGACGGAAACGCGCGGTTCCCGCTTCGACCAGCGCCTTGGCGCCGCCCATGCCCTGGGCGCGTAATCGATTGACGTAGTCGATCAGCACCAGATTGTCGTTCACCGCCACGCCGGCCGCCGCCACGATCCCGAGGATCGAGAACAGCGACATCGTCATGCCCATGAACAAATGGCCGAGAATGGCGCCCATCGCACAGAACGGGATAGCCGCGAACAGGATCAACATTGGCTGTGAGTAGGAACTGAACGAGATCGCAACCAGGATATAAGCCACGCCGAGCGCGATCAGGCTGAGCGTGAAGAACTCGGCCATGAACTCGGCCTCGCCTTCCGCGCGCCCGATAGAGCCGCGAGTCACGGTCGGGTGGCGGGCGTCAAAATCGTCCCAGAAATTCTCGGACAGCTCCGAACGGATCTCGCCGATCAGCTCCGGCGGCGCTTCCGCGCTGACAATGACGGCGCGCTGACGCTCCCGACGCAGAATGAAGTTGATGCCGGGCGCATATTCCAGCTCGGCGACGGCCGAGAGCGGCACCTGGCGTCCATCGTCAGTGTGAATGCGCATCTGGCGCAGGAAGTCGAGCGAGGTTCTGTCCTCACGCGGATAGCGCACGAAAACGCGCACGTCTTCTCCGTTGCGCGGCAGACGCTGCACTTCCTCGCCGTAAAAGCCCTGACGCACCTGACGCGCAACCGAAGCCAGCGTCACGCCAAGCGTCTCAGCATCGGGCGTCAGGTCGAAATTGATCTCTTCCGTCGAGCTTTCGATGTCGTCGACGACGCTATAGATGCCTTCAAACTGACGCAGACGATCCTTGATGTCGTCGGCGGCGAGACGCAACTCGTCCAGGTCCTCCGCATGCAGAACGAATTGCAGCGCGGGGTCGCTATCATTGATGGTGTAGTTGACGGACATGTCTTCAGCGTCCGGCACCACGCCGATCAATTCGCGCAGACGGTTTGCGATTTCTTCCGCCGTGGCCGTGCGGTCTTCCGGCGGGGTCAGGCGGACAAGCGCAAGAATGTCGTTTTCGCGAACGCGCGTGTACCAGTTCTCGACAATGGTCTCGCCGGATGCGTTGGCTTCATTCTCAAGCTCTTCTTCCGCATCCTGAATTTGAGCGAGCACGGCCAACGAGCGCGTATAGGGCGTGCCTTGCGGCAGGCGCACATTGATCTCGACCTGGTCGCTCTGGATCTCGGGCATGAACGAGAACGCCACCCAACCCGTGCTCGCAAGACCGATCGAGAAGATCATGCTCGACACGAAGATCGATGCGGTCAGATAGCGTCGGCGCACGGCGGCCGAAATCAGGGGCCGGTAGACGTGATGGCCGAACCAGACGATCGAGTTGGCCAGTCCGCGCTGCAACTTCATGAAGCCGCGCGGCTCCGGCGCCGGCTTCAGATGCCCCAGATGCGCCGGCAGGATGAACAAAGCTTCGATCAGCGAGAAGAACAAACACCAGATCACGACCAGCGAGATCGCCTTGGTGAACTCGCTGGTGACGCCGGAGATGAACATCCACGGCGCAAAGAAGATCATCGTGGTCAGGACCGCGAAGATGACCGGCTTGAGCACGAGCTGCGTGCCGGCGACCGCTGCGGTCAGTCCCTCTTCGCCACGTTCCGTCTGCGAATGTATCGCTTCGCCGACAATGATGGCGTCATCGACGATCACTCCGATCACCAGGAGGAAGGCGAAGGTCGAGATCATGTTGAAGGAGACGCCGAAGAGCGGCAGCATGGCCAGTCCGCCGGCGAACGCGATGGCGATGCCGATCGACACCCAGAACGCCACGATCGGGCGCAGGAACAAGACCAGCATCAACATGACCAGCGCCAGACCGCTCAACCCGTTCCACAAAATCGTGGACATGCGGTCCGTGTACTGTTCGGAGGAATCCTCCCACAGCGTCAGTGATATGCCTTCCGGCATCTCACCGCGCGCAGTTTCAAGATAGGCGCGGACCGCGCGCGAAGTGCGCGGCAGGTCCATATTGTCGCCGCTCATCACCTGGACGAGGATGGCGGGCTCGCCATTGACGGTGGCGAGAAGATTGACCTCTTCGAAACCGTCGCGGACTTCGGCGACGTCGCCGACGCGGATCGTCGCGCCGCTTGAAGTCTGGCGCACGACGATGTTTTCGAAATCACTCGCGGTGTCGGCCAGATTGCGCGCGGCCAGCGGCACGTCGCCAAGCTCGGTGCGGATGCTGCCGGAGGACAGGTTCACCGACGTTCCGCGCACGGCGTTGGCGACATCGTCGAAGTCCAGACCATAGCGGCGCAGCGCATCTTCGCTGACCTCGATGGAGACCTCCTCGGAGCGGTCGCCGAACAATTCGACGACGGACACGCCGGCGAGAAGCGCCACTTCGCGGCGCACGCGATCGGCCGTACGCGTCAGGACGCGCTCATCGACATCGCCGGAAACGGCGATGCGCATGATCTCGTCGCGGTTCTGGAATTGCTGGATGAGCGGCTGTTCGGCCGCATCCGGAAAGGTGGAGATGCCTTCGACCTGGGCGCGCACGTCGTTGAAGAAGCGCTGAGTGTCAACGTCGGTGCGCGCGATCAGATAGACATTCGCGACGCCCTCATTGGCGACCGCCCAGAGCCGGTCAATGCCCTCGATTTCCGAAACCGCTTCTTCGATGCGCACGACGATTTGTTCTTCGACGTCCTGCGGCGAAGCGCCCGGCCAGGCGACCGAGACCTGTCCGATCGGCAGGCGGACCGACGGCTCGAGCTCGCGCTCAATCTGGAGATAGGCGACGAAACCGGCGATCAGGATCGCGATCATCAAGAGGTTCGCGGCGACGCTGTTGCGCGTCCACCAGGAAATCAGAGGACCGAACATTCTTGTTATCCTTTATTGGGAAGCCAGCTCGACGAGTTCATCGCCGGCGTTTTCCGAAGCGTCATTCGACACAGGCGCGACGATCATTCCGTTCACGGCGCCGCGCAGAGGCGAAACCACGACGCGCTCGCCCGGCTCCACGCCGCTGGCGAGCACCACGCGCTCGCGATCAGAATCAATGACCGCGACCTGGCGGATTTCGATCTGATTGTCGTCCCGGATGACGTAGACGTCCTGGTCATTGCGCAGCGCGGTGCGCGGCAGAGTCACGGCTTCGTCGATGCGACGGCCTTCAATCTGTGCGCTCACGAACAGGCCGACCGCCAGAGGCACGCCGCCGTCAGCGCCCGCGCCATAGGGATCATCAACCTGGGTGATGGCTGCGAGCAGGCGCGTGCTCGAGTCGAAGCGCGAGGCCGTGCGCGTGATGCGACCGTTCCAGACGCGTTGCTCGCCGCCGACCGTGGCGCTCAAGCGAACATTCGGGCCCGGATTGTCTTCGGTTTCGCGGAAGGCGACCGGCAGGCCCGCGCGCGTCAGATCGGCGTCGGACAGAGCCAGGCTGACCTCGACCATCTCGGTCGAGAAGATTTCGCCCAGAGGCTGGCCCGGCGTCACATACTGACCGAGATTGGCGGAAATCGACGCCACGCGGCCATCGAAAGGCGCGCGCACGACGGTTCGCTCCAGATCAAGGCGTGCGGTGGCGAGGCTTGCTTCAGCGGCGCGCAGCGCGGCGCGCGCTTCGGCGAGTTGGGGCTGACGCAGCGCCAGTGCGGAAGGGTCGCCAACGCCCAGATCGCGCCAGTCGCCCGCCGCGATGTCGGCCTCGGCGCGCTCGCGCTGCAAAGCGCGGCTGGCCTGAGCGACCTGAGATTCGGCGCGCGTAATGGCGAGCTGATAATCCGCGTCATCGATTTCGATGAGCACGTCGCCTTCCGAGAAGAAGCCGCCCTCGACAAAATCCTCAGACACCATGACCACGCGGCCGCCGACCTGCGGCACCACGTCAATTTCCGTACGTGGACGGACTTCGCCCTGGCTGCCAACCGTGAGATTGACCGAAGAGGTCTCGGCCTCGGCCGTCAGCACCGCCGGCGGGGTCGCCGCCTCCTCGCGCTGTTCCGGATCCGGACGCATCCCGCCCATGACCACGACGCTGAACACGCCGCCCACAATGACCAGTACGGGCAGGATGAACGTGAACAGGCGCGCCATCCAAAGACTTGGGCGGAAGCGTCGCTTGGAAGTGGTGGAAGCGTGATCCGAGGCCATTTTTCGTTCTCTTTGCGCTTACAGGAAGGAGGCGTGGCGGGAAGAAGGTGTGGCGGGCCGCGCAGGCGGCGGCGCGTTGAGGCGCGCTTCGCCTTGCAGCGTCAGGAAAATGGGCGTTCGACCGTTCATTGATCCCTTCCCCCGAGATCAGTGTGAGCCGGTTCAATTCCGACATTGGTTATATATCGACTTCCATAAATCATTTATCGAAAAACACCAAATCCTAATTCATTATCGATATGTAATCTTGGGAGTCCGCGGCGTGGCCGGGACCGGTTCGATCGTGTGATGCGCCTCGTGTCGGGATCGGATGCGCGCGACTCCCGAAAAACTGAAACGGCTCGCTTGCGGCTACGCTCAGATGTCGAAAAAGAGGCGCGCGCTCATCACCTGGGATCGCAGCGCGCGCGGGCCTTTGCGGCCTGCTCGAGCGCTGCGCCGTCATGAGCGCATGACGGGGCCTCAAGCGCGCGGAGCGATGTGCACAGCGCGCGGTTTCGAGAATATTTTGCGATGCGGCAAAAAAATGTTGCGCCGGCGCCGAGAATTGGTCACGCTCGCGGCAACTTGTTCCACAGGCGGGTCTTTTTCGTGATGAGAAATGCTCAGCGCGTCACGGCGCGCGCGATTGCATCTCCAGCGCATGTCAAAGACGCCGCCGCCCCGGCCGTCCTCCTTACGCTCGTACTTATTAGCCTCGTACTCCTTCTTGGAGGCGGGGGTTAGGTTTACGCGCGCAAGCAAAACGCAAGCGAACCCGACCCCCGATCCACTACGGAGCGGGGGTTTTTCAATTTCAGGCGCATTTCATCGACATGACCGACGACAAGAACACTCACTCGAAACCAAGCGACGCGATCGTCAAAGGCCGCGACCGGGCGCATGCGCGCGCCATGCTGCGGGCCGCCGGCCTCAGCGATGAGGATTTCGCGCGCCCGATGGTCGCGGTGGTCAACACCTGGTCGAGCGTCACGCCGTGCAACATGCATCTCGGCGAGCTGGCCGAGTTCGTGCGCAAGGGCGTGCGTGAAGCCGGCGGCGTGCCGATCGATTTCAACACCATCGTGGTCACGGACGGCATCACCATGGGCGCGGAAGGCATGCGCGCCTCCTTGATGTCGCGCGAGTGCATTGCGGATTCCGCCGAACTCGCCGTACGCGGACATCATCTCGACGCCGTCGTTTTCATCGTCGGCTGCGATAAAACCATCCCCGCCGCCGCGATGGCCGCTGCGCGCATGGATCTGCCGAGCGTCATTCTTTATGGCGGCGCCATCCAGCCAGGTCGTCATCGCGGCAAGTCCATCACCATTCAGGACGTGTTCGAAGCCGTCGGCGCGTGCGCGGCCGGCCGCATCGATGAAGAAGAACTAACAGCCGTTGAAAAGGCGGCCTGTCCGGGCGCGGGCGCCTGCGGCGGCCAGTTCACCGCGAACACTATGTCGCTCGCCCTAACCTTTCTCGGCCTCTCGCCGATGGGCGCAAACGACATCCCCGCCACCCATCCCGACAAGCCCGACGCAGCACGCGCCGCCGGCGCGCTGGCGGTCGAAGCCTTCCGTGAAGGCCGCAATGCGCGCCGCTATGTCACCGCCGAGGCGCTGCGCAACGCCGCCGTCGCCACCACCGCGACGGCCGGCTCGACCAACGCCGCGCTGCATCTCCTCGCGATTGCGCATGAAGCCCAGGTCGAGCTTGACCTCGACGTTTTCGACGAGGTCTCGCGCGCAACGCCCGTCATCGCAGACCTCAAGCCAGGCGGCCGGTTCATGGCGCCGGACTTTTTCGCCGCCGGCGGCGCGCCGCTCCTGGGCAGGCTCCTGCTCGACGCCGGCATGTTGAGCGATGCGCCCACCGTGACTGGCGAAATGCTGAGCGAGACCTTCGCCGCCGAGCCGTCTTTGGACGGTCAAAACGTCTTGCGCGCGCTCAATGACCCCATCAAGCCGCGCGGAGGCTTCGGCGTGCTTTATGGCGATCTCGCCCCGGAAGGCTGCGTCGCCAAGCTCGCCGGTCATGACCGTCTGTTCTTTGAAGGCCCCGCACGCGTGTTCGAGTGCGAGGAAGACGCCTTCGCCGCCGTGCAAAGCGCCGCCATCCGGCCCGGCGACGTGGTCGTCATCCGCAATGAAGGCCCCGTCGGCGGACCGGGCATGCGCGAAATGCTCGGCGTCACGGCCGCGCTTCAGGGCGCAGGTCTTGGCGATGACGTCGCCCTCGTCACGGACGGGCGCTTTTCCGGCGCCACGCACGGCTTCATGGTCGGCCATGTCGCGCCGGAAGCGGCCAAAGGCGGCCCGATCGCGCATCTGCGCGACGGCGACAATGTCCGCATCGATGTGGATGCGCGACGGATCGACGTCGACGCCGACCTCGCCGCGCGCGCGACCGACTGGCGCGCGCCTGCGCCGCGCTATCTCAATGGCGCCTTCGCCAAATATGCAGCGCTTGTCGGCTCCGCCTCGCGCGGCGCCGTGACCAGCTCTCCCTTCACTGAACAAAGCGCCGCGACGCCGGCGCCCTCTCTGACAAGGACTGACGCATGACCCTGAAATCCGACACCGCCGCCATCGCCGAAAAGCCCGTCGCCATTGTCGGCTATGGCAGCCAGGGCCGCGCGCACGCCCTCAATCTCCGCGACAGCGGTCTGGACGTGCGCGTCGGCGCGCGGCCGGGCGGCGGCGGCTGGAACAAGGCCAAGGCGGACGGCTTCGACCCGGTCGAGCCCGGCGAAGCGGCCGCACAAGCCGGCCTCACCGCTTTGTTGACGCCAGACATGGCGCAGCCGGAAGCCTTCGCCGATATCCGCGAGGGTCTCGAAGCCGGCGACGCCTTGTTGTTCGCTCACGGATTTTCAGTTCATTTCGACCGCATCAACCCGCCGCCTTATCTCGACGTCATTCTGGTCGCGCCGAAAGGTCCCGGCGATCTCGTACGGCGCGAATATGAGCGCGGCCGCGGCGTGCCGTGCCTTCGCGCCGTGCATCAGGATTATAGCTGCCATGCAGGCTCCAAGGCGCTGGCCTATGCGGCCGGTCTGGGCGGACTGCGCGGCGGCGTCATCGACACGACGTTTAAGGAAGAAACCGAAACCGACCTGTTCGGCGAGCAGGCGGTCTTGTGCGGCGGCGTGTCCGAGCTCGTACGCCTCGGCTTCGAGACGCTGGTCGAGGCCGGCTATCAGCCCGAGGTCGCTTATTTCGAGTGCCTGCACGAACTCAAGCTGATCGTCGATCTTCTGCATGAGGGCGGCCTCGCCAAGATGCACGACTTCATCTCCGAGACCGCGAAATATGGCGATTTCGTCTCGGGTCCGCGCATCATCAACGAAGAAACCCGTGCACGGATGAAGGAAGTTCTGAAGGACATTCAGGACGGCTCGTTCGCGCGCGACTGGATTCTGGAAAACCAAGCCGGCCTCACCCGCTACAACAAGATGTGGCAGGCCGATCTGGACCATCAGCTCGAAACGGTCGGCGCCAAGCTGCGCGCCAATATGCCCTGGCTGGAAGGTGCGCGCGACGCCTCCAATAAGGAGGCTGCGGAGTGAATGCCCAGACCGCGATAGAGGCTGAGCAACAGGCTGAAGAGACCGCGCAGTTCCGCGGCGCGGACCTGCTCGTGCGCGCGCTCGAAGCCCAGGGCGTCGACACCGTGTTCGGTTATCCCGGCGGCGCCATCATGCCCGTCTATGACGCGCTTGTCGGCTCCAATTTACGCCACATCCTGACGCGCCATGAGCAAGGCGCCGCACTCGCCGCGGAAGGCTATGCGCGCGCCAGCGGCAAGGTCGGCGTGTGCATGGCGACCTCAGGTCCGGGCGCGACCAATCTCGTGACCGGGCTCGCGGATGCGTTTCTGGATTCAGCCCCCGTGGTCGCGCTGACCGGCCAGGTCGGCGCCGCTTTGATGGGCACGGATGCGTTTCAGGAAGTCGACATTTTCGGCATCACCATGCCGGTCGTGAAGCATTCCTTCGTCGTGCGCCGGGCCGAGGAAATTCCCGAGATCATCGCCGAAGCGTTTGAAATCGCCGCAGGCGGACGACCCGGCCCGGTCCTTGTCGATCTGCCCAAGGACGTCATGGCCGGCCTCACCGAAGCTGTCCATGTGGCGCCGCCTCGCCCTGCGCGTCCGCGCGCAGGCGCCTCCAGCGCGATGGATGAGGCCGAAAATTTGCTGCGCGAAGCCGAGCGCCCGCTGCTTTATGTCGGCGGCGGCGTGCAGATGGCCGGCGCCGTGCGTGCCTTGCGCGCCTTTGCGCGCCGGACCGGCATTCCCGCCGTTGCGACCCTGAAAGGCCTCGGCGCGCTGCCGACGACGGAGCCGAGCTTTATCGGCATGCTCGGCATGCACGGTCTGCGTGCGGCCAATCTCGCCGTCCAGGAGTGCGATCTCCTGATCAATATCGGCGCGCGCTTCGACGACCGGGCCACCGGCAACCTCGCTCATTTCGCGCCCAAGGCGCGCGTCATTCACATGGATGTCGACCAGGCGGAGTTCTCCAAGCTGCGCCGCGCCGACGT
>JAUIEH010000529.1 GCA_030428405.1 Alphaproteobacteria bacterium | reverse complement strand
ACAGCTGGCGGTCTGGCCAGCGCGGCCGCGTTCAGCGCGCCGGCGCCGACAGATCGCGCGGCGCAGGTCGTCTACGGCTTTCCCGCCGTATTCATGGATGCGCCCGCCGACACCGTCCGCTTTGTGGCGCGCTGGGGTTCAGCCTGGCTGGAGCAATGGCGCGCGGCCGTAATTTTCGTATTGGCGATGGCCGCGGCCTTGGGCTTCGCCTCACGCCTGCGCGGCCGCCAGATGGGCTTTCTGTACTGGTCACTGGCGTGGATGAACGCGCTCGCTGTCGGCGGCGCCGGCGCTGTGCTCGTGCTTTTGGCTGCTGACTATGGCGTCGACAACTACGTGCTTTCGAGCGACGACCAGATCGCCATCGCGGCGGTCGCCGGCATCTCCGCCGTTATTTTGATTTTCGCCGCACGTCTGGCTCGGATCGGCGCCACTTACCGGCGCCCGCAAGGCGTGGTGCTTGAAGAAGTCCGCGAAGAGCCGCCGCGCGCTCGCGAGCCCGTCCGACGCGCATCCGATCGCCGCGAGCGCACTGACCGCCGCCGCGCGCCTGAGCCCGCGCCGCCGCCGCGTCGCCGCGACGAGTATGACGACCGTCATGAGCGCGCCCGTGCTGCAAGTCGTGACGAGCGTCCTGCGCCACGCAACGGCCGGGATTATGAGCCGCGCGAGGAGGCGTATGAGCCGCGCCGCGAACCGCGCGCCGATGACCGCCGCTATGACGAACCGCGTCGTGCCCGTCCGACGTCGTCCGACGATGAGCGTCTTTACGCGTCCAACGGCCGAGAACGCCGCGAGGCTCGCGCGGATGATCGTTATGAGCGCGACTATGAGCGCGAGCGTCCGCTTAGCTTGCGCGAAGCGCCGCGATCAGAACCGCCGCGCCAAGAGCCGTCCCGCGAAGACGACCGCCGTCTGGCGCGCCGCGAACGCGAGGAACGCCCCCGCGCCCAGCGCCGCGAAGAGCCTGCGCCGCCGCAAAACGAGCCGCGCCGCCGTCGCCGCCGCGAGCAGCGTCCGGAAATCGAACCTCAGGTGCATGTCGCCAGCTGGGATGACTTCCTCGACAACGCCGCGCGTCCCATGGCGCCCCCGGTCGAACCTGTAGGGGGCAATCGCGGCCGCCGCTCGCCGTCTGGGGACGACCACTAGTCTCAGCCGTTTTCGGCCTTCGCAGCGCTTGACGACTCACTCTAGCGTCACCCGGTCTATGAAAGCCGGGAGCAACGCATGCCCGAACAAATCGCCGTCGCATCGCTGGTGATTGCAGCAGGACTTGCAGGCGTCGCACTCGGCGCTGCCGGCCACTGTGTCGCGCATATGGCCCCCATGGCGTTCGACCGTCTCGACTATCAGCGCGCCGACAGCCTCGTGCGCCGCGTGCTCAAAGGCGCCTTGCCGCTTGTGGCGATGGTGTCCGGCGCGGCCGCGCTCTTGGCGTTCGCCGGCGGGTCCTGGGGCGGTGGCATCATGTTGTTGCTCGCATCCGGCGGCATCATGATCGCGCGCTATGCGCTCAATCCGCTGCCGAAACGTCCCCGCACGCCCGGCGCGCGCCGGCGAAATTCGCGGGCGCGCATCGCTGCGCTTCGGGTCGTCGCCATGTTGATGGTGCTCTTTCCCGCAGCGTTGATGTCGCTCGCCTTCGGATTCTAGCACGCACGCAGCCGCATCACCGCACAGCAGCGCGCGCTTGATCGCGCGCGGCGCGGCGTGCACGCTTCTCCTGTAACTGCGGGGGAACCGGGGACATGACCGCCAGCTCGGCAGACGGACCGGCCGTCGACATCGTCAGCGCGCTGCAGACCGCAGCCTATTCGTTCATTTCGGGATTTCCAGTCTTCGCCCTGCACGCGGCGGTGACGCTCGCAATGCTGTTCATCGGCGTGACCGTCTACATGCTGCTGACGCCGCATAAGGAGCTGCGCCTCGTGCGGGCAGGCAATCCGGCGGCGGCCATTTCACTTGGCGCGGTGGTGCTCGGATTGGCGCTGCCGCTGGCGGTCTGCATGGCGACCAGCCTCAACTGGGCCGACATCGTGATCTGGGGCGCAGCCACGCTTT
>JAUIEH010000528.1 GCA_030428405.1 Alphaproteobacteria bacterium | reverse complement strand
AATCCGCCATTCTCGCGCCAGACATGGCCGATGCGCTGATCGCGCCGCGCGAAGACTCCGAAGTAAGCGAGCCGGCTCCCGCGCCTGTTCAGGTGGCTCAGGCCGAAACCGTCGAAACGCCGGCGCGTGCCGAAATCGATCCCGAACCGGCGCTTGCCGGCGGGCCGTCGCCCGCCCCGGAATCGCCTGCTCCGGTCAGCGAAGCGGACAATCTGCCGACGCTTGACGAGCTATTGTCGACGACGCCCGGCCGGGTCGTGCAAGGCCGACAGGTCGAATACATCCGTCTTGGCGACTGACATAGATCGTTGGTTTGGCCGCGAATGAGCGGTGCGCCATACTCCTGCGCAGGTTTGACGCGTTCAGGAGAAAGCCATGCGCCGCTTAGCCATCGTACTCGCCGGACTGGCGGCGGCATGCGCCAGCCACGGCTCGAACGGGCCTGATGCCGGCGTGCAGTGGCGGACCCTGAGCGGCGAAGCGCCCATCGTCATCGCCCATCGCGGCGCCTCCGGCATGCGCCCTGAGCACACGCTCGCGGCCTATGATCTCGCGATCACGCAAGGCGCCGACTTCATCGAGCCCGATCTCGTGATGACCGCGGACGGCGTATTGGTGTGCCGACACGACCGCTATCTCTCGACGACGACCGATATCGCCGACCGGCCGGATTTCGCGGATCGCCGAAGTGTTGCGAACACGGTCGATGGTCCGCGCGAGGACTGGTGGGTGGAGGATTTCACTCTTGGCGAGTTGCGTACGCTGCGTGCGCGTCAGCCCTTTCCCGGGCGTTCCACGGAATATGATGGTCAGGAGCTGATCCCGACCTTCGAGGAAGTCATCGAACTGGTGCAGCGCCGCTCAGCCGATCTGGGCCGCACGATCGGCATCTATCCGGAGACCAAGAGCCCGACTTATTTCGCCGGCATCGGTCTCGACATGACCGAACCGCTGATTGAAGCGCTCGAGGGCGCGGGCTGGACCGGCGCCGACGCGCCCGTCTTCATCCAGTCCTTCGAACCTGAGATCCTGCGCACCCTGGACGCGCGCATCGAAACGCCGCTCGTGCAGCTGGTCTATCTCGACCCGACTTTGCAGGATGGCGCAGCGCCGCGTCCGAATATCGCCATCGAAGACGTGGTCGACTTCGTCGACGGTCTGGGCGCGCAAAAGACGCTGATCATCGATGAGAACGGAGCCGCTACAGCTTTCGTCGAACGGGCCCACGCGCACGGGCTGATCGTCCACGCCTGGACGTTTCGCGACGACCAACCGCCGCCCGATGGCGTGACGATCGAGAACGAGCTCGCGCGCATTTTCGCAATCGGCGTGGACGGCGTTTTTTCCGACTTTCCGGCGACCGCGCTGCGCGCTCGCAGGCTCGCCTCGGCCCCCCGCTAGGGGCGCTCGCAGCTATTGGATGTTGCCTGAAACGGCCAGATTTGCTTTGAAAGAACGTGAATTAGTGTGGGGCCACGGGAATGCGGCGCGTCAGACATTCGCGCAGCGTTCGCATCCGGAAAAGCGAGTGAACGATGATTAGATTTATCTTCCGCGAAGGGACGTCGATCCTGTTTTCGATCGTCATCGTCATCTTCACCTACGCCTCGTCTCTGCTCGACGTGGAGTCGAATTATGTCGGCATGTTCGGCGTCGCGCTCGTCGCGCTGATCTATCTCGGCGTGCAGATGCAGCTGGCGGCCTTTTCGCGTGTCGGCGAGGACATGCCGCTGATCGACATGTTCTTCTCGCTTATCCCACTCATCACGCTGGTCGTCATCGGCGTGCTGGCGCTGACGGGCATGGCCCCTCTGTCGCTGTTCCAGGTGCTCAGCCTGGTCCTTGCCGGCGTCGTCACCATGCTGGACGTGGTGATGAACACGCAGGTGGTCTTCAAGATGAACCGTCTGGCGACCGACATGGTGCAGATGCGCTAAGCGCTCGCCGCACCTTCGGGTTTCCAAGCTTTCAAGCGCCCCGGCCCGCAAAGCCGGGGCGCTTTCTTTTCGGCCCGATCAATCCCGCGCCGCCTTTGCGGCGCGCGCGCCCTCACATAGGCTCGACC
>JAUIEH010000527.1 GCA_030428405.1 Alphaproteobacteria bacterium | reverse complement strand
GCCCGCCATATTGAGCGAGCCGACCGTCCTCGAAAAACTCTATGCGCCAGTCGTCGCCGCTGGTCTCGGCGACGCGCCAATAGCCGGCCAGGCGCGAGCGCGCCTCTGCGAGCGAGAGCGCGGGGCCCGTGCGCGTCGCATTACCTGACGCTGCGTCGTTTGATGCGACCGCACAGCCGGCGAAGCAGAAATCCTCGCGCAGCGCCATTTGCGCCGTCGGCAGACGATAATCGTCGCGGCTTCGCGCAACCTCGCGGAAAGCGAGCGTGAAGGAGCGCTCCGCCGTCTGGCCGGGCTGGCGCAATTGTTCGGCGAGCGCGGTGGCGAACAAGCCGTCATCCGGCGTGGTTTCATCCTCCGACGTCGCCAGCGCGATGAACATGCCCGGCCGGCTCTGCTCGACAGCGAAACCGCGCGGCGTCGAGCGGTCCGCCGACCAGCGCAGCGTATTTCTGCAGGCGTCAGAGACGACGAAGATGGTGCCGGCGCGCGTGTCCGCCAGCGAGCTGATGATTTCATCCAGGCGCACGCCGCGCACGCGCAGCTCGCGCGGATTGGTCACCGACGTTTGTGCGGGAATGAGGAAGTTGCGCCGCCGCCCCGCCACTTCGGTCGAGGCGCCGTGGCCGGCGTAATAGAAAAAGCCGACCGCACCCTCGCCCTCTTCGTTGAGACGGTCCGCGAAATTGAGCACCGCCGTCAGCAATTCATCGCGATCAGCGTCGCGAAGGCTGGTGACGTCGAAGCCCACGGCGCTGAGCGCTGAACCCATTTCCTCAATGTCTTCATGCGGACGCGCGAGCGCGCCGACGCCGGCCGGATAGGCCTCATTGCCGATGAGGAGCGCCAGACGCGGCCCCTCCTGCGCCGCCGCCGCCATCGTCCAGGCGAGCGCCGCCGCCATTGCAATGAAAAAGACCCGCGCCAAATTCTGCATGAACGCCCCGCTTCGCGTTTAGGCTTTGACTTTACCCGCGATTATGACCGCTATTTGGCGGCGTGTTGAGGCCCGCCGACCCGGCCCTGGAGCATTGTGACTGCATGACTTACGACGTCGCCGTCATCGGCGCAGGCGCGATGGGCGCCGCCAGCGCTCTGGCGCTGGCGCGGCGCGGGCTGAGCGTCATCGCGCTGGAGCAGTTTTCGCTCGGCCATGCGCGCGGCTCCAGCCACGGACCCCACCGCATCATCCGCAAAACCTATTCGGAGGGCGCGTTCTATCTGCCCTTGCTCGCGGCCGCCTATGACGCCTGGGCCGCGCTTGAGAAAGAGTGCGGGCGCAGCTTCCTGACGACGACCGGCGGGCTCGACATTGAGATCGGCGGCGGCGGCTGCGCAACGGAAGCGCGCGCGACGGCTGAGGTCGCCGGCGCCGACTTCGAAGAACTCGACGCACGGATGCTGCAGGACCGGTTTCCGGCGTTTCGCTTCGAGGGCGCCGCTGAGGCGATTTATGCGCCAGGCTCGGGCGTCATCTCGTGTGATGCGGCCAATGAAACGATGCGGACGCGCGCGACTGAGCTTGGCGCCGAGTTCCATGAAAATCGTCCGGTCACGTCATGGACGCGGCGCGATGGCGGCTTCGAGCTTGAGACGAACAACACCCCCGTGCGCGCGCGCAAGCTTGTCATCGCCGCGGGCGGCTGGGCCGGCGCTCTCGCGCCCTTTCTTGGCCCCCTGCTGACGCCTGAACGTCAGGTCGTTGGCTATTTTCAGACCAGGGCGGCCGCTCATTTCGGCGTCGGCGCGCTGCCTGTGTTTCAGCTCGGCGCACCGGACGGCGCGCGCTATTACGGCTCGCCCGCCCATGACGGCGCGTTCTTCAAATTCGGCCTTTATCACCATTTCCGTGAGCGCGGCCCCGCCGTGCTCGCTCAAGCAGACGCAGACGGAACCGACGAGAACCTGCTGCGCACGGGGTTGGCCGCCTATCTGCCGGATGCGGATGAACCGCCCGCCTCCATGACGCCGTGCATTTTCACGCTCGCGCCCGACAACCGCTTGATGTTTGGCCCGCTGCCCGGCGAACCCGGCGTCATCGCGATCGCAGCATGTTCTGGGCACGGATATAAA
>JAUIEH010000526.1 GCA_030428405.1 Alphaproteobacteria bacterium | reverse complement strand
CCGTTGCCCACGCCCCAGACCGCAAGCGTTTGTCCGAAGTCCTCATCATGCTTTTCGATGCCGACGACATTGCCGGCGAAATCGTAAAGACCGCCGACGCCGACGGTCGTGTTGAGCACGAAGCGCGAAGCCTGGTCGCGCGCGCCTTCGAGATCGCCTTGCAGGACCTCATTCGCGAACCAGACGGGCGTTTTCAGATTGTCGACGAAATCGCGGATGCGGTCCCGGCCGAAACGCGGCACGACCGCGCCGTAAGCCGCCGAAACGCGGCTGATCACGAGCTGGTCCATGTCGTCATTGAACTGGAAGATGGCGCGGTTGAACGGCTCGAACGGGTCCGCGACCAACGCTTCGTCCCGGTTCACGCTTGTCGTCGGCGTGCTCGCGCAGGCGCTCAACGCCGCAACGCCCGCCAAAGTCGCCAGAGCTCGCAGATATCGACGCATGTGACCCCTCATTTCATATGCGCGAATCATTAGCCGAATTCGCTGCACCCATCGACGATTTGGGGCCTTTGCGCTTCGGATCAACTCGCGCCGCGACTTTATGGTCGCAGTTTTTCGTCACGCTCGCGTGAAGGCGCAAAGAATCGCGAGTCTGGCGTTGTTCGTGATAATGAAATAAAGATATCTTTATATCCTCCGGCGGCATTGTCGGCGGTCGCGTGTTCAATCGTGCCTGGAGATTTTGGATGGAGCGCGTTGTCGGCGCGTTAAAGGCGATGGGCGAGCCGACCAGGCTGCGCATTCTCATGCTTTTGGCGCGGGGCGAGCTGACGGTAAGCGAGCTTGTCCAAGTGCTCGGCCAGAGCCAACCGCGGGTCAGCCGGCATCTCAAATTGATGACGGAAGCCGGCGTCGTTCAGCGCATGCCGGAAGGCGCCTGGGTGTTCTACGCGCTTGGCGCCGAGCGCGACGGGCTGCGCGGTCTCATAGACGCGACTGTCGCCGAAGTTCCCGTCAGCGACCTCACGCTGGCGCGCGATCTCGAACGCCTCGAAGCCGTAAAGGCCAGCCGGGCCGAGGCCGCATCGGATTATTTTCGTTCGGTCGCGCAGGACTGGGACCGCATCCGCGCGCTGCATCTGGCCGAAAACGAAGTCGAGACCGCCATGCGCGATGCAGTCGGCGACGGCCCGTTCGGTCTCATGGTTGATATCGGCACCGGCACCGGGCGCGTCATCGAGCTGTTTGCGGATGCGGCTTCGCGCGCCGTCGGCATCGACATCAGCCATGACATGCTCACGGTCGCGCGCGCCAATCTCGAGCGCGCCGGTCTGAGCCATTGTTCTGCAAGACGCGCCGATCTTTATGCGCTGCCGTTCGACACCGGCGCCGCCGATCTCGTGACCATTCATCAGGTGCTGCATTATCTCGACGAGCCTTCCGTCGCCGTGCGCGAGGCGGCGCGCGTTCTCGCGCCTGGCGGTTGCCTGCTGATCGTCGATTTCGACCGTCACGACCATGAATTTCTGCGTGAAGAACATGCTCATCGCCGACTCGGCTTCGGCGATTCAGAGGTGGCCGAGTGGACGCGTTCCGCCGGCCTGGAGCTGCGCCCCGCGCGCACGCTCGAGGCCGCCAGCGCAGATGGCTTGACTGTGAAAATCTGGCTGGGCCGCCACAGCCCGGATGCCCGCAATGAAAGGGATGCAGCGTAATGTCTTCTTCAATCGCGGAGCGTGCGGGGCGGGGAAACGCTGCGCATGTGTCGTTCGAATTCTTTCCGCCGAAGACCGACAAGATGGAGGAGCGGCTATGGGACTCCATCGACCGCTTGTCGGAGCTGCGTCCCGGATTCGTGTCCGTCACCTATGGCGCGGGCGGGTCGACGCGCGAGCGCACGCACCGCACCGTTAAGCGCATCGTGGAGGAAACGCCGCTTGCGCCTGCGGCTCATTTGACCTGCGTTGAAGCCTCGCGCGCTGAGGTCGACGACGTCATTCGCGGCTATTGGAATGCGGGCGTGCGCCATGTCGTCGCCTTGCGCGGCGATCCGCCCGCCGGCATTGGCGAGCGATATGTTCCGTATGAGGGCGGTTACGCCAATGCGGCCGAACTGACGGCCGGCCTGA
>JAUIEH010000525.1 GCA_030428405.1 Alphaproteobacteria bacterium | reverse complement strand
TGGTCAATGAGCTTGATGACGACGACACCGTGTCGATCGTCGTTTACGCCGGCGCCGCCGGCGCAGTGCTTGAGCCGACGCCGGGCTCAGAGCGTCAGCGCATTCTGGCGGCCATCGACAATCTCTCCGCAGGCGGTTCGACTGCAGGCGGGGAGGGCTTGCGGCTTGCTTATTCGCTGGCTGAGCAGAATTTCGACGAGGACGCCGTCAACCGCGTCATTCTCGCGACCGACGGCGATTTCAATGTCGGCGTGACCTCCGATGAGCGCTTGGAAGACTTTGTCGAGCGCCAGCGTGAGACCGGCATCTATCTCTCCGTCATCGGATTTGGTCGCGGCAATTATAACGACCGCCTGATGCAGACGATTTCGCAGGCTGGCAACGGCACGGCGGCTTATATCGACAGCCTCAATGAAGCGCGCCGCGTTCTGCATGACGAGATGCAGGGCTCGCTCTTCCCGATAGCCAATGACGTAAAGATTCAGGTCGAGTTCAATCCGGCGCGCGTCTCCGAATATCGCCTGATCGGCTATGAGACCCGCATGCTGCGGCGTGAGGACTTCAACAATGACGAAGTCGACGCCGGCGAAATCGGTTCGGGCCACGAAGTGACGGCGATCTATGAGGTCGTTGCGCCAGGCAGCGACGGCCGGCTGGTTGAAGAAAGCCGGTATTCGGAGAATGAAGAAGCCGATTTCGATCCGAACGCTGAAATCGCCTTTGTGCGTGTGCGCTATAAGCTGCCGGGCGAGGATGAGAGCATTCTGATTGAGCGTCCGATCACCAATGAGGACGTGGCCGAAAGCCTGGATCAGGCCGACGCCGAAGCGCGCTGGGCCTTTGCGGTTGCGGGCTTTGGCCAGCTCTTGCGCGATGAGCCTTATCTGCATGATTTCGATTATGCGGACGTGCTTGAGCTGGCGCAGACCGCGCGCGGCGATGATCCGTTCGGCTATCGCGCGGAGTTCATCCAACTCGTACGTTTGGCCGAAACCGCGGCCGCTTTGCCGACCCAGTCGCGGCCCGCACAGCCAGGTCAGTAGCAGCGCAGCCAACGGGTCGGCAGCCGCCAACGTGGTTGCGGGCTCGCGCGGTCATTTGGTGAAAGACGCGAGGCGGTTCGGAAACGAGCCGCCTCAGTCGATTCGTTCACTGATTTCCGGGTCGCCTTCGCGAAAATTGCGCGCATTGTCGGCGAAGCGTTTTGCGAGGTGGTCATAGACGATGCGAATGCGCGCGCTCTTTTTCACGTCAGCATGCGCCACCAGCCAGACTTCAATCGGCTTAGCCTCGACATCGGGCAGGACCCGCTCCAGCGAGGAACGCGCGCGGGCGCGCCAGTGCGAGACGACGCCGATGCCCATGCCCGTTTCGAGCGCTAAGAATGTGCCCGGCGGACTGAAGCATTGCAGCGAGACGCGGCCTTGCGCCGTTTCTCCGTCGGCGGACTCAAAGGCGCTCGGATCAAGGCCCACGCCACTGGTGACCACGTCGTGGCCGGTTAATTCATCGAACGTGTTCGGCCGGCCATTGGCGTCCAGATAATCGGGCGAGGCATAAAACCCCATGCCGATGCTTGCGATGCGTTGAGCGACGAGACTGTGCTGCGCGCCGGCGCCGCCGAACCGAACGGCGATGTCGGCTTCGCGCCGCGCCAGGTTTGCGGCCTGTCCTGAAATGTCGAGATTAAAGGTGATGTCTCGATGTTCTGCGCGAAGCTCGGAAAACAGACGCGGCAAGACGGTGGTGCCGACGCCTTCGATCGAGGACACCGTCACAACGCCTGACAGCCCCGTGTCGAGCCCGGCGGCGAGCCGATGGATCGCGTCGGCTTCCTGGCTCATGCGGCGCACATTATCGAGAATGCCGGCGCCGGCCTCTGTAAGCGTCACACCGCTTGCGCCGCGAACGATGAGCGGCGTGCCAAGGCGCGCCTCCAGCGCATCCAGCCTGCGCCCGATCGTCGGGTGGCTGACCTTTAATCGGCGAGCGGCGGCGGCGAGCGATCCCGTTTCGATTACGGCGTGAAAAGCGTCGAGGTCTGACCAGTCGTCCATTTCATAATTGTACATCCG
>JAUIEH010000040.1 GCA_030428405.1 Alphaproteobacteria bacterium | reverse complement strand
ACGGCGCAAAGCTTTGAGATCATCAACGCGGCAAACCTCGTCGCGCCAGCCGATATCGCCGACATCGTCTCGACGAATATTCCGTATCTGTACGAAGCAGAGCTGGTGCGCGATCCGGGCAATGCGAACGCCGTGCTCCTGACGCTGGCACCGCGCTCGTCGACATCGCTCGGCATGAATACAAATCAGGCAGCGGCCTATCCGGCGGTTCTGGCTTCGCTCGCGACCAATGCTGACGTCGGCACGGCGCTGGCCAATCTGTCTACGGAAGCGGAATTCTTCTCCGCCTATAATCAGCTCCTGCCGGATTATTCCTCAGCCGCGCTGCAACTCGCCGCCGCCAATCTCGACAGCGCAGTCGGCGCAGTCGGCACGCGTTTGAACGCGGTGCGCGCCCAACGCGAAGGCGAAACCGGCGTCTGGGTTTCCGAATACGGCGTTTATCAGGACCGCGACTCTGACGCCGCCTCGCCGGGCTGGCGCGGACAAGGCTTCGGCCTCGCCGCCGGCGTCGACCGACCCTTCGGCCCCTTCTACGCTGTCGGCGCCAATCTCGCGATGGCGGCTAATCAGTGGGAAGAACGCGAAGGTTTCGACGATCCGGTCAGCGTCATCACCGCCCATTTCGGCGCCTATGCGGCTGCGGCCTTCGGCAATTTCCTGTTCGACGCCTATGCCGGCGGCGGCGGCGATTTCTACGACTCCAACCGCGACGTGCGTTTCGCCAATCTGACACGCGAGACGTCCGCGGAGTGGAGCGGCTATCACGCCAACGCCTCGATGCGCGCCTCTTACGAAATTACGTCCGGCCCGCTCATCATCCTGCCGACCGTCTCGATCGATTATCTGCGCCTGGAAGAAGACGGCTATAGCGAAAGCGGCGGCGGCGCGGGCATCGATCTCGAAGTGCTCGACAGAACCTCTGACAGCACGACCGCGACGGCGATGCTGGTGGTCGGCGGGCGTTTCAACCGCACTGGCCGGACCTGGTGGTCGCCGCGTCTGCGCGTCGGTTATCGCTCTGCGCTGAGTTCATCTGCGCCTGTGACGATGGCGCGTTTTGCAGGTTCGACGAACTACTTCACGCTCATGGCGAGCGATCTGCCGGATTCCGGCGCCATTGCGGGCTTCAGCTTCGCGGCCGGCAGCCGGCATTCGTCGTTCGTGTTCGACTATGACGCGGACATCCGCGACGGCTTCCTGGGCCATGTCGCCCGGGTGTCGTTCAGGTTTGTATTTTAGGCGTTCGCGTTCGGGGCGCGGGGGGCGCGCACGACGGGCGAGCATAAATGCGCTTTACAACCTGGCGTAGAGCTAAGACAGTGAGCCGACGCGGCAAACGCCGCGCGACGGCCGGCCGTTCCCACTCGTGCAAAAGCTCCAGCCGTCGGGACCGGCGCAGCGAGCTGCGTCGGTCCGCCCTCTTTCGGTTTTCGGTGTTCTGCATGCTCGGCCTCTTGGTCGGGCCGACGGCCTGCGTCACCTCGCCGCCGCGCAACCCCTCAAACGCGTGTTCGATTTTCGAGCAGCATCGCGGCTGGTGGAACGCCGTACGCGCTTCCGAGCGCCGCTGGGGCGTGGCGCCGGAAATCCAGCTCGCCATCATCAATGTCGAGTCAGGCTTTGAATCCGACGCCCGCCCGCCCCGGCGCGGGGGCTTCCTGTTCATTCCCGGCCGCCGGCCGTCATCGGCGCGCGGCTATGCTCAGGTCATCAACTCGACCTGGGACTGGTATCGCGAGGACACCGGCAACCGCTTCGCGCGCCGCGACAATTTCGACGACGCCGCCGATTTCGTCGGCTGGTACGGCCGGCAGAGCAACCGCATCGCCGGCATCTCGCTGAGCGACGCCCGCAGCCAGTATTTCGCCTATCACGAGGGCCATGCCGGCTATAATCGCGGCGATCATTTGCGGATGGACTGGCTGTTGCGCCGCGGCGACCGAGTCCAGGCGCTCGCCTCGCGCTATGGCGGCCAGCTGAATGGCTGTCGCGGACGTTTGAACAGGCGTTTCCTGTTCTTTTGACAGCAATGACTGCGCGAAGCCCGCAAGTCGGTATTATCTCCCGAGACCGGAAACGATTCGCGACGAGCTGAACGATCATGGCCAAAAGCGCCGCCGCGGTGAAACAGACCGCAGACGACTACACCGCCGAACATATCGAGGTCCTCGAAGGCCTCGAGCCCGTGCGGCGTCGTCCGGGCATGTATATCGGCGGCACCGATGAGCGCGCCCTGCACCATCTCTTCGCCGAGGTGCTCGACAACGCCATGGACGAAGCGGTCGCAGGCTATGCGGATCGCATCGAAGTTTCTCTGGATGCTGAAGGTTATCTGAGCGTTTCGGATAATGGCCGCGGCATTCCCGTGGACCCCCATCCCAAGCGCCCGAAGGTCTCCGCGCTTGAAGTCATCATGACGACGCTGCACGCGGGCGGGAAATTCAACGACAAGGTCTATCAGACCTCCGGCGGCCTGCATGGCGTCGGCGTCTCGGTCGTCAACGCCTTGTCCGAACATCTCGAAGTGGAGGTCGCGCGCGACCGAAAGCTCTACATCCAGGAGTTCGAACGCGGCGCCCCGCTCGGCCCTGTGCGCAACGCCGGCAAAGCGCCCAACCGGCGCGGCACGACGGTGCGCTTCAAGCCTGACCACACGATTTTCGGCGCCAATGCGCGGTTTAAACCTGCGCGCCTGTTCTCCATGGCGCGCTCCAAGGCCTATCTCCATCGCGGCGTCACCATTCGCTGGAATGTCGACGCCGACCTCGTCGAGGGCACGCAAACGCCCGCCGAAGCGGTGCTGCACTTTCCCGGCGGCCTGGCGGATTTTCTTTCCGAACAGCTCGGCGAGCGCGCCACCGTCACCTCGGACGCCTTCACCGGACGCGTGGAGCGCGAAGGCGGTCATGGCGGCGTGGAATGGGCGCTCGCCTGGACGGGCGCCGGCTTCGGCGAGACAGACGGCTTTTCAAAGTCCTACTGCAACACCGTGCCGACGCCAGAAGGCGGCACGCATGAACAAGGTCTGCGCGCCGCGCTAACGCGCGGTCTTAAGGCCTATGCCGAACTGAAGGGCGAAAAGCGCGCCTCGAGCATTATCGGCGACGACGTCATGACCGGCGCGGCCGCCATGGTGTCGGTGTTCTTCCGTGATCCTGAGTTCCAGGGTCAGACCAAGGAAAAGCTCTCCTCGCCTGAAGCCGCCAAGCTCGTCGAAGCCGCCGTGCGCGATCCGTTCGACCATTGGCTCGCCTCTGCGCCCAAGGAAGCCGACAAGCTTCTCGCCTTCGTCATCGAGCGCGCCGAAGAGCGCGTGCGCCGGCGCAAGGACAAGGAGATTTCCCGCAAGACGGCGACGCGCAAGCTGCGCCTGCCGGGCAAACTCGCCGACTGCTCGCGCGCGGGTTCGCGTGACACGGAAATCTTCATCGTCGAGGGCGACTCGGCCGGCGGCTCCGCCAAGCAGGCCCGCCGCCGCGACACTCAGGCCGTCCTGCCCTTGCGCGGCAAGATCCTGAACGTCGCTTCGGCGGGCGCGGACAAAATCTCGCAAAACCAGCAATTGCGCGATCTCTCGCTCGCGCTTGGCTGCGGTCTGGGCGCGAAGTTCGACGTCAGCGATCTGCGCTATGAGCGCGTCATCATCATGACCGACGCCGATGTCGACGGCGCGCATATCGCGGCCCTGCTCATCACCTTCTTCCTGCGCACGACGCCGGGGCTCGTCGAGTCAGGGCGTTTGTTCCTCGCCCAGCCGCCGCTCTACCGGCTCTCGCGCGGCGCCAAGAGTTTTTATGCGCGCGATGATGCGCATAAGGATGAATTGATGGCGAGCGAGTTCAAGAACTCCGAAAAGGTCGAAATCAGCCGTTTCAAGGGTCTCGGCGAAATGACGCCCGCGCAGCTGAAAGAGACCACGATGGACCCGGAAAAACGCAGCCTCGCGCGCGTGGTCGCGCCTGAGGAAGGCCGCGACGACGTCGATGCGCTGGTCGAGGCGCTGATGGGCAAAAAACCGGAGCTGCGCTTCCAGTACATCCAGGAAAATGCGCGCTTCGTCGAAGACGTCGACGTCTAGGCCATCCCGATTATTCGTCTCATCACCGTGGACGGCGAGGAAACCGCTCGTCCATACTAGGCGCGACGCCGGTGCTGATGGGGACGAAATTCATGACGATCCGACTTCTGCTCGCGCTTGCGGGCGCGATGGCGCTTTGCGCGTGCGGACCTCAAAACGCCGCAGATGCGCCGCCCGCTTCTGATGCAGAGACAAGCGACGTCGATACGACCGGCGATGCGAACGGTGAAACAGCCGGCGACGAGGCGGCGGCCGAGGATGAAGACGCCGTCGAACTCGTCGAATACGACCCCGATCCATATCCCTCGACCTATGAGCCCTTGCCGAGCGCATTCGTTGCGCTGACCAACGCCGTCGTGCTCGACGGCGTGGGCGGGCGCATCGACGGCGGCACGGTCATCATTCAGGACGGCGTCATCGCCGGCGTTGGGCCTGACGGCGAGATCGAAATCCCTGAAGGCGCGGAAGTCATCGACGCGGAAGGCCGCTGGGTGACGCCCGGCATTATCGACATCCATTCCCATCTCGGCGTCTATCCGAGCCCGAGCGTCGGCGCGCATGGCGACGGCAATGAGATTTCAGGCCCCGTGACGGCCGAGGTCTGGGCCGAACACGGCGTCTGGCCGCAGGATCCCGGCTTCCTCACCGCGCTCGCAGGCGGGGTGACGACGCTTCATATCCTTCCGGGCTCGGCCAATCTCTTCGGCGGGCGCGGCGTAACGCTGCGCAATCTGCCCGGCCGCACCGTGCAGAGCATGAAATTTCCGGAAGCGCCCTACACGCTGAAAATGGCGTGCGGCGAGAACCCCAAGCGCGTCTATGGCGGTTTCGGCCAGCGCGGCATTCCCTCAGGCGCGCCGTTTTCGCGCATGGGCAATGTCGCTGGTTATCGCCAGGCCTGGCAGCGCGCGGTCGAATATCGCCGCTCCTGGCAGAATTATCGCGAGGCGGTGGAGAACGGCGACGACGCCACCCCGCCGACGCGCGACCTTGAGCTCGACACGCTGATGGGCGTGCTCGACGGCGAAATCCTGGTGCACATGCATTGCTACCGGGCCGATGAAATGGCCCAGGTGCTCGATCTCGCCGATGAGTTCGGTTACCGGATCTCGGCTTTCCACCACGCCGTTGAAGCCTACAAGATCCCCGACATGCTCGCCGAACACGGCGCGTGCGCGGCGATGTGGGCGGACTGGGGCGGCTTCAAAATGGAAGCCTATGACGCCATCCGGGAGAACATCCCGATGGTGCATGCGGCCGGCGCCTGCGCGACAATTCACTCCGACGACGAATATAACGTCCAACGATTAAACCAGGAGATCGCAAAAGCGCTTGCAGACGGGAGGCGAGCGGGGCTCGACATATCCGAAGCCGACGCCTGGCGATGGATATCCTCCAACCCGGCTCAGGCGCTTGGCATTGACGATCAGACCGGCGCCCTGCAGGTCGGCCTACGCGCCGACGTGGTGTTGTGGTCGCACAGCCCGTTCAGCGTTTATGCCCTGCCCGATCAGGTCTATCTCGACGGCGCGCTCGTGCATGACCGCGCAGATCCCAGCGTAAGCGCCACCGTCAGCGACTTCTCCCTCGGTCAGCCTGCTCTGGAGCCTGCGCCATGATCCGCTTGATCTCAGCCATTGCGCTAACGCTCGTCGCGGCCAGCGCCGCCTTCGCTCAGAGCGGCGACGTCACCGTCATCACGGGCGGGCGCGTCGTCACCGGCGCTGACGCCGGCATTATCGATCCCGGCGTCGTGGTGATCCGCGGCGACCGCATCGCATCGGTGGAGTCCGCAGAGGATTTCGAAGCGCCCGAGGGCGCGCGCGTCATCGACGCATCGGGCCAGTGGGTCACGGCGGGACTGTTTTCGCCGTTCACGCGCCTGGGCCTGGTCGAAGTCGCCTCCGAAGACGACGCCGATGACCGCGCCGCGGCGACCGCGCCCTTTTCGGCCGCGCTCGACGTCGCCAATTCCTTCAATCCGCGCTCGCCGCTGATCCCGTCGACGCGCGTTGAAGGCGTCACCCGCGTCGCCATCGCGCCCTCGCCCGGCGCGTCCATCTTCGCCGGCCGCGGCGCGCTCGCCGACACGTCGGGCGGCTTTGACAGCCTGTTTGAAGAACGCGCTTTCATGTTCGCAGCGCTTGATCAGTCCGGCGCAGCGCTCGCCGGCGGCTCACGCGCCGCCGCCTGGGCTTTTCTGGACGCAGCGCTCGGCGATGCGCGCGCATATCCCGCCCGCTTCACCGCGCAGCGAGACGGCGACGCCATCAACCGCTATGACGCTGAAGCGCTCGTTGCGGTGGTGCGTCAGGGCATGCCGCTGATGATCGAAGTCGACCGCGCCGCCGACATTCTCGCTGCCCTGCGCTTTCAGCGCGACAATCCGGGACTGCGCCTGATCCTTGTGGGCGCGGCCGAAGGCGGCTCGGTCGCGGAAGCCATCGCAGCGGCCAATGTGCCGGTGCTTGTCGATCCGTTGCGCAATCTGCCAGCCTCCTTCGATGTCGTCGGCGCCGATTTCGCCAATGTGCTGGCGCTGGAGGAAGCCGGCGTCCTCTACGCCATCACGCCCTTAAGCGCATCGAGCGGCGATACGTTCAATGTCCGTCTCATCCCGCAACACGCCGGCAACGCGGTCGCGCGCGGGCTTGAGTGGGACGCCGCGTTCGAAGCCATTTCGCTGAGCCCCGCGCGCATTTTCGGCGTCGATGACCGCTTCGGCAGTCTGGAAAGCGGCAAGGTCGCCGATGTCGTCATCTGGGACGGCGACCCCTTGGAAGTCATGTCAGCGCCGACCGCCGTCTTTATCGACGGAGCGGAAACCTCATTGGAGACAAGGCAAACCGCCCTTCGGGACCGCTATCTGCCGCGCGAGGGCGTCAATGATGCGCCGCCGGCCTGGAGACAGCGCTGAGAACAGGTCAAACCACGGCTTAGATTGACAGAATCAATGCAATTCTTATGTTCCGCAACGAAAGAAGAGCGCGGGGCGCCTTTAGCTATTTCTTATTCCGACGCTCAAAAATTTAGGTTTCATGACGTTTAACGACCTGGGCTTGAGCCCCCCGCTCCTCGAAGCGATCGCCGCGTCAGGCTACACCACGCCGACGCCGATCCAGGAGCAAGCTATTCCCCACGCCCTGCAGGGGCGCGACGTACTCGGCATTGCACAGACCGGCACCGGCAAGACGGCCTCCTTCACCCTGCCGATGATCGAAGTCCTCTCGCGCGGACGGCCCAAAGCGCGCATGCCGCGCTCGCTCATCCTGACGCCGACGCGCGAACTCGCCGCTCAGATCGCGGACAATTTCGAAAAATACGGCAAGAACCACAAGCTGACGATGGCGCTGCTGATCGGCGGCGTTTCGTTCGGCGACCAGGACCGGTTGCTGATGCAGGGCGTGGACGTGCTGATCGCAACGCCCGGCCGCCTGCTCGATCACTTCGAACGCGGCAAGCTCTTGCTCACCGGCGTTCAGGTCATGGTTGTCGATGAAGCCGACCGCATGCTCGACATGGGCTTCATCCCCGACATTGAGCGCATCTTCAAGTTGACGCCGTTCACGCGCCAGACCCTGTTCTTCTCGGCGACAATGCCGGCCGAGATTCAGCGGCTCACGGATCAATTCCTGTCCAATCCGGTGCGCATCGAAGTAGCGCGCCGGGCGACGGCCGCGGAGACGATCGACCAGTTCATCGTCAAGACGCAGGGCTCCGACCCGAAAAGCAAGCGCGCAGCGTTGCGCGCCGCTATCGACTTTGCGGACCCGCAGACCGCCATCGTGTTCTGCAACCGCAAGCGCGACGTCGACATTGTGGCGCGCTCGCTGACGCGTCACGGCTATGGCGCAGCGCCCATTCATGGCGACCTGGCTCAAGCGGTGCGCACGCAAACGCTTGAGAGCTTCAAGGCCGGCGAAACCAAGCTGTTGATCGCCAGCGACGTCGCCGCGCGCGGTCTCGACATTCCCGAAGTCAGCCATGTGTTCAATTACGACCTGCCGAGCCACCCGGAAGACTATGTCCACCGGATCGGCCGCACGGGCCGTGCGGGCCGTTCGGGCGTGGCGTTTTCGATTGCTACGCCTGCGGACAACAAGGCGCGCGCCGCGATCGAAAGCCTGATTCAGAAGCAAATCCCCGAGAAGGATTTCGGCGTCGCGGAAGAGGCCGATGCGCCCGCAAAGCCCGCTGCGGATGCGTCCGACGATGCGCCTGCGGAAGCCAAGAGCAGCCGGCGCGGGTCGCGTCGCGGCGGTCGCCGGCGCGGCGGCGCGAAGTCGCAGGAAGGCGCGCGCGAAAACGCAGCGCCGCGCGAAAACAAGGCCGCGCGCGAGGAAAAACCCGCTGAAAAGCGCAACAACTCCAAGCGATCCGGCGGGCGCGGCAAGTCTGGCAACGAGCGCGAACACGAAGTAGTCGGCCTCGGCGACCACACGCCGGCGTTCCTGTTGCGTCCGGTTCCCGGAGAAACGTGACTCTCAAGCCCCAGCCTTAACCTGTTGTTTCAACGATTGCCCTACGGTGCCTCGCATCGGGACATTTGGTGACGTTGACGGCAGACGGGGCGAGAGCGTGGGAACCATTTTTGACGGCGAGCACGGAAAAGACCTCGCCAACTCCGCCTTGAAGATTATGGAGCGGCACGGCATTGCGCCGTCTCCGGAAAACTATTTCGTTTTCGCATCGCACGCATCCGGACAAATCCCTGAGCTGTCCCGCGAACTCAACGAGATGATGCTGTCGGGCGACGGCATCACTTCGAAAAACTGCCAAGAGCTTTACGCCAAGCACTGCACCCAAGGCGCCCTCGCCGAAACGCTGACGACGAACAGCAGCGACGTTGAGAACCAGCTTGGCGACGCCATTGACGCCTTGAAGGCCGCCGGCCGCGATACGCGCGAATATGGCGAGACGCTGGAAGGCGCTTCGGGCCAACTCGAAAAGACGAGCGATCCCGACGTCCTGCGCCGCATGGTCGCTTCACTCGTCGACGCCACGCAAAAGATGCAGGCGCATACGAACCAGCTTGAAGCCAAGCTGCAGGAGACCACGCGCGAAGTCCAAAACCTGCGCGTCAATCTCGAACAGGTGCGCGAAGAGGCCATGACCGACGCCTTGACCGGCGTGGCCAATCGCAAGCGCTTCGATGAATTCATTCAGCGCACGGTTCAAAACGAGAATGGCGGTCAAACCGCTCTGATCATCGCCGATATCGACCACTTCAAGTCGTTCAACGATAATTGGGGCCACCAGACCGGCGACCAGATCATCCGCTTCGTCGCAGCCGTTTTGAGCAAGCACGCGCCCGAAGGCGCCCTCGTCGCGCGTTATGGCGGCGAAGAGTTCGCCATCGTGCTGCCGGGCGTATCGCTTGACGAAGCCAACACGACCGCCGAGCAGATCCGCGTGAGCGTCGAGCGCAAAGTGCTGATGCGCAAATCGACCAATGAGCAGCTCGGAACGGTGACCATCTCCCTCGGCATCGCGTCGCATCGCGAAGCGGAATCGGCCTTTGAGTTCATCGAGCGCGCCGACAATGCGCTTTATGTCTCCAAGTCGAACGGCCGCAATCAGACGACCATTGACGGCGGCGACATCGCCGCTGCAGAGCGCGCCGCTTAATCAGCTCAAAACGACGTCGACTCGACGCCTCTTCGCATGTCCCGCAAAATAGCGGGCATGCGAAGCCAGATTGCTGCATCCGATCAGGGCGAACGCCTGTTTCGCTGGCGCGGACGCGAAGTCTCACGCGTGGAGAACCTGTCCGACATCGTTTTCGCGATGGCGCTCACGCTTATCGCCGCCTCGAGCGTTCCGTCAAATTTTGAAGAGCTTCTGGGGCTGTGGCGTGAAATCTGCGCGATGGCGTTTGCTTTCGCGCTCTTATTGATCCTGTGGCGCTCGCATTATGTGTTCTTCCGCCGCTACGACCTGGAGGACGCGCGCACGAGCCTGATCAACGCCGTCTTGTTGTTCCTCGTCATGGCGTTCGCCTACCCGCTCAAATTTCTCGCGCTGTTCATCGTCGACCTCCTAACATTGTCAGTAACCGGACGTTTCGACGAAGTCAGCGCGATATTGAGCGCCGATCAGGCGCGCGGCCTCACCGCCATTTATTCGGCTGGTTACGCCGCCGTGTTCGGCGTGTTCGCGCTGCTTTACGCGCACGCGGCCAGCCGCGCCGACGCCTTGGGTCTGACCAAGGCTGAGCGCATTCTCACCCGGCTCGAAATCCAGGCGAGCCTCATTCATGTGGTCGTCGCGCTGCTTGCAGCCCTCATCGCAGCGCTCGCCGGCGATGCAGGCGTTTGGGCGGGCATGGTTTACTTCGTGGTCGGACCGCTTCTCGGCTTCATCATGAACCGCGGCTCCGCGCGCGCACAAGCAGCGGCGGAGGCCGAAACCGTTTCAGAAAGCGCATTAGAAAGCGGTTCGGACGAGCTTGCTTAGGTCGCCGGCCGCACAGCGGGCGTGATCGTCACGCTGACGCCGCAGCCGCAAGCATCGGTCTGGTTCGGGTTCGAGAACACGAATTTCTGATGCAGCGCGGTCTCCTCGAAATCGATCTCCGCGCCGAGCAGAAACAAAACCGCCTTGGCGTCGATCAGGATTTTAACGCCGCGATCTTCGGCCACTTCGTCCAGCTTTTCGGGCGCATCGGCGTAGTCCATGACATATTCCATGCCTGCACAGCCGCCATTCTTGACGCCCACGCGCAAATAGCCGTGGCCGCGCTCGGCCATGATTTCGCGCACGCGCGCAGCGGCTCGTTCGGTCAGGCTGACGACGCTCGGCGCTGGATTGGCCACGAATGATGCTCCTTAAGCTCTGATGCTCAAATGCGGCGCGCCGGCCTCATGTTCAAGGGCGCGCGCCTGCTACGCTTACACCGGCTAGAACATGCCGAGTTCGAGCCGCGCCTCATCGCTCATGCGCGACATATCCCAGGGCGGATCAAACACCATATTGACGCGCACGCTGCGCACGCCCTCGACCTTGGCCACCGCCTCTTCCACCCAGCCCGGCATTTCACCTGCAACCGGACAGCCGGGCGCAGTCAGCGTCATGTCGACTGTCACGTCGCGCTCGTCGCTGATTTCGGCGTGGTAGATCAAGCCGAGATCGAAAATATTCACCGGAATTTCGGGGTCATAGACCGTCTTGATGGCGTCGATGATCGCATCGGTGAATCGCGCGACCTCTTCTTCCGTCAACGGCGTGACGGCCGCGCCTGATGTCTCGGAGGGGGGCGTCGCCTTAGCTTCAGAAGGCGCAGGCGCCGCCTCGTTCCCGGCGGGAGAGACATTGATGATGTCGCGTTGATCAGCGTCGCTCATCGTTTCGCTCGCTTCGTCCTCATTCATCGTCACAGCGCGGTCTCAGCTCAGAATGTCGCGCGCTTTGGCGAAAGCGTCCAAGAACAGGTCGACATCCTCGACCGTGTTGTAAAGCCCAATGCTCGCCCGGCAGCTCGACGTCGCCGAAAACCGGCGCATCAGCGGTTCAGCGCAATGCTGGCCCGCGCGCACGGCCACGCCTTGCTCGTCAAGCAATTGG
>JAUIEH010000524.1 GCA_030428405.1 Alphaproteobacteria bacterium | reverse complement strand
ATGTCCGTAGTCGCCTGCTCCGCGTAGAGCGCGAGCGCCTTGAGCGTTTCCTCCTCGCTGGTCAGCGCCTCTGCCGCGATTTCTTTGCGGGTGATGGAGATGGCCGCCATCATGATTTGCTCGCGCCTGCGCGCCGGGTCCGCTTCGCCGTCATCGGTGATGGCGTCGACGCGCGCATTGGCTTCGGCATAGACCGCGCGGCGCAAATCGGCCTGCGCGGCGACGAGGTCTGGCCAGCGCCGATAAGGCGCGATGACGAGCGCTTCGACGCCGAGCGCCGCGTCGCCCTGCGTAATGAGGCGATAATCCGCATTCGCAGCATCAGCGGGGATCGAGACAGCCGCGCCGTCCGCGCGCGCAGCTATGATATTCGTCCCGGCCTGGTCACCCCAGCGTGCGCTCAAAAAACTCATCGTCAAAGCTCCGCATCCAAATCGAGATAGGCCGTGGCGTCCGCCCAGGCGAGCAACTCATAGGCTCGGCCGACGACCAGACCGGAGGACGTCGCCTCGATGCGCGCGCGGCCCGCCTCGGGCGTTGAATAGGTCAATGCGAGCGCGCTCACGGCTTGGTTGGACGCGCCGCCGCGCACATAAATCGTCCCGCCATAGGCCAGGCTCGGCACGGCGCGCTTGGGCGCATAGTGGAGAACGCCCGAGGCAGCAGTCGTTGCGTCCGCCTGCGTCATAGCGAAGCGCGCGTATGTCTGGCCGGTGAAGCGCTCAAAATAACGCTGACACGCCGCCAGTTCGAGCGCATACGGACGCCGTTCAAACCGTGTCGCTGCCGAACCCGGCTCAATCTGGATACGGGCGATATCGATGGACGGGTCCGTCAGCGCTGAATAGCAGTCGAAATAGACCTGCAGATGATTGCCTGCGCCGATGGTCTTGCCACTGATGGAGGCGAGCGAAACCGTGCGCGTGAATTTCTGCCATGACGTGGTCAGCGCGAAGGTCGCGCTCGGCGTCCACACGGTTGATGAGCCACCCGAGCCGAAACGCTGCGCAAGATAGCTGCGCAGGTTCAGCGCCGTTGACGCCTTCGCCCAAAATGAGAGCGTCACATCTTCGCCCGCGAATGTGCGCACGTTCTCAATCGAGGCGCCGATGGCGGAGGCCCCCGCCGTCGTCGCGCCCGTCATCGCCCAGCGCATGAAATATTCGGGCTCGCCATTGCCCGCGCCAAGCGGGGCGCCCGGCGCGAATGATTGGCGCGAGAAAGCATGCGTCACGCCGCCGGTGGCTGAGACCTTCCACATGTCGGGACGCTCGCTCGCGCCGCGCTGCCAGATGCTGAAGTCGCCGTTCAAGAGCGCATTGCGCTCGCCCGAGAGTGCGCCGCTCGAAGCGCCGGTTTCACTCGCCCAGTAGGCGCCATCGAAGACGAGTGTGGCGCCTTCATCGCGCACATAGGCTCTCCAGCCCTCTTTGGGCTGAATCTCCTCCCAGGCGCCGTCGCGATAATACGCAAGCGCGTAATTGGCGAAGAGGCTCCACTCCGCGCCCGTCTTGCCGGGCGGCACGATCCAGACCGCGCCGTCGTCAGGCGCGCCGGGCTGCGCGGTGACTGAGCGGCTTTCCGCGGCCGTCTGCACGAGCGCATCGAGCCGACGCACCGCTTCATTGACGGTGACGTGCTTTTGGGCCTGGGACGGCATCAGATAAGGAAGCCGCAAATTGGTGGACTGATCGGTCAAGCGATCCTCCGGCGCTCGAAATTCTCGAGCGAGAAGGCTATGCCTGCCTGCACGCGGTCGGATTGACGGCGCGCCCTGTGAGTGTCGAGCCGACTCGACGCAGCAGCGCGCACGCGCGTTCGACAGCAATCTGGAGGCGGTATGGGCGCGGACCCCAAATCAGAAGAACTCGCAGCGGAATTCGCCGGCGCCGATATGGCGAACTGGCGCAACGCCGCAAAGATAAGCGGAGATGACGACCTCGCCGCCCGCAAGCTTGCGCGCACAACGCTGGACGGCGTCAGCCGCGGTCCGCTGCACGCACGCGAAAACACGCCCGACCGCACACAGGCGCTGAACATGCGGCCGCGCGCCGGGGCGCTGGATGCATGGATAATCGCCGCCTCTATCC
>JAUIEH010000523.1 GCA_030428405.1 Alphaproteobacteria bacterium | reverse complement strand
GCCGTGTGGGTGCTTGACCGGCCCAATCCCGCAGGCCGGCCGGTCGAGGGGCTGACTTTGCGTCCGGGCTGGGAGAGCTTTGTCGGCGCAGGCCCAATGCCGATGCGTCATGGTCTGACTCTGGGCGAGATGGGGCGCTGGTTCATCTCCAGGTTCAATCTCGATACTGATTATAAAGTCATCGAGATGACTGGCTGGAGTCCGGATGAGGCGCCCGGCTTTGGCTGGCCCATCGATGAGCGCATCTGGATCAATCCAAGCCCGAACGCGCCGAACCTCACAATGGCGCGCGCCTATGCCGGCACGGTGATGCTGGAAGGCGCGACCTTGTCAGAAGGGCGGGGCACGACGCGTCCCCTGGAAGTGTTCGGCGCGCCTGACATTGATGCGCGCGCGGTCATCGCTGAGATGCAGCGCGCAGCGCCGGACTGGCTGCGAGGCTGCATATTACGCGATTGCTGGTTTGAGCCGACCTTCCACAAGCATGTAGGTCAGCTCTGCTCGGGCGTGCAAATCCACGCAGAAGGTCCTTGCTACGACCACGAAGCCTTCAAGCCTTGGCGGCTGCAGGCGCTGGCGTTCAAGGCCGTGCGGCGACTCTATCCGGATTACGAAATCTGGCGCGATTTTCCGTATGAGTATGAATTCGGGAAACTGCCCATCGACGTCATCAATGCCTCGCCGCTATTGCGCGAGTGGGTCGATGACGCAGGCAGCGATCCAGGCGACCTCGAAGCGCTGGCAGCTTCGGACGAAGAGGCGTGGCGCGAAGAGCGCCGGCCGCATCTGATTTATTGACGGGTCAGCATTGCATTTTCGCAGATTGACTAAAAAATTGGGACGTCCTTCCAATTATTTATTGAGCGGCGGCAAGCGCTCGCCCTGATTTTTCGATTTTTGGGGCGATTATTTCTCGCCTCGCGCGCCAACCGTCAAAAAACTGACGCGTAATCGCGGTATTCGGCGCCTGTCGGTATAGGCGGCGGAATTGAGCGCTGTTCGCCAGTCAGAATTCGGTCGAAGCCGGCGCAGCGCTCGAAGCGAAAAGGAACGCTGAAATGGCGATGGTGACGAACGACGGCGGTTTCGTCGGCGGCGGGGACAGCTTTGTCTGGGGCGTGGTGCGCCTTGTTATCGGCTTGCCGTTCGCCGCCGTGGTGACGGCGGCTTTGTTCTTGATGATGCGTGACCTGATTCTTCCGGAAAATGTTCCGGCCACGCGCGAAGTCGCCGCCGTGCAAATCGACATCACGTCGAACAGGCGCGACTCCGACGTGACGATCCGCAACCGGCGGCCGGAACAGCCTGAGCAGGTCCGCACGCCGCCCGCGCCGCCGCGCATTGAGGCGGCGCCGTCCGAGCGCCCTGCGGAGTCGATGGCGACGGTGCTGGGCAGCCTTCCCGAGATTCAGCCGGAAGAGGTCGATCAAAGCGATTTCCAAGTCGTCATCTCCGATCGTGACGAGCAGCCGCTCGTGCGCCTTGAGCCGCAATATCCGCGCCGCGCCGGCGAGCGCCGGCTTGAGGGCCGGTGCACGGTGTTTTTCGACGTGAATGCGGATGGAACGACGGCCAATATCCGTGCGGATTGTACGGCTGAGGTGTTCGTCAACGCCTCCGTGCGTGCTGTGCAAGGCTGGCGTTATCAGCCGCGCGTCGTCAGCGGAGAAGCGGTCACGCGACGCAATCTGTCGGTCGATTTTCCTTTCATTCTCGACCAGAGCGGCGCGACGTCGGGCTGATCGTCAGATTTTTCAGCCTCGAAATGACGCGGGACGGCCATTGGCCGTCCCGCTTTTCGTTCGTACGCTGAAATCAGGCGAAGGGATTGTCGATCGAGGCTGAAAGGGGCGTGAACAGGCGCGGGCCGTCCTCAGTCATGTGGAGACAGTCTTCGTGGCGTACGCCGAACTCGCCGGGGATGTAGAGGCCGGGCTCGTTCGAAAAGCACATGCCTGGCGCAAGCGGCGTAGTTTCACCGTGCACGAAGTTAATCTCCTCATGCACGTCCATGCCGATGCCGTGGCCTGTGCGATGCGACAGGCCGGGCAGGGCGTAGCCGGGGCCCCAGCCTTCGCTCTCATAATAAGCGCGCACGGCGTCGT
>JAUIEH010000522.1 GCA_030428405.1 Alphaproteobacteria bacterium | reverse complement strand
CGCGGCCGAGCAGGCTGACGAAATATTCATCCGTCTGCCGATGAACGATTTCCATTTCGACGAATGTCGGATCGAGCTCGCGGAAGACATGCGCGTCGAAAGCGTACGGGCTGCGATAATCAAGTTCGTGCAGGACATGGCCGTCCTGGCCGGTCACCACGGGCGGGAGCTGCAGGAAATCGCCGAAAAAGATGACCTGCACGTCGCCGAAAGGCGCGTCAGCGCCGCGCGCGGCGCGCAAGGCTGCATCCATCGAGTCCACCAAGTCTGCGCGCACCATGGAGACTTCATCGACCAGCAGGAGGTCGAGCTTCTTGAGCACTTTGCGGCGCAGCCGGCGCGGATCGATCTGCGGCCCGGCGGCGAACGGCGGGATGCCGAAAAAGGAATGAATGGTTTGACCGCCCGCCGTCAGCGCGGCGAGGCCTGTCGGCGCGACGATGGCGGCGTTGCGGTCCGCGCTTGCAAAGATATGGCGCAGGAGCCGCGTCTTGCCGGTGCCCGCACGTCCGGTGACGAACACGACCGGATCGAGGCTCTGAACAGCGGAGAGGACCTCGACATCGTCGGGGGAAAGCTCGGGTTCGGGCGGGCGCACGTCGATCATGGCTTTGATCTTGGGCGAGTCGCCCCAATTTAACAGGCTCAGCGTGCGCGATTCGCCTGTACAGGCGCATGCGCGCGCTCAAATGCTATAGGTAGCCCGTCATGACCCATGCGCCGCTCATCGCACCGTCCATCCTTTCCGCCGACTTCGCCAGGCTCGGCGAGGAGGTGCGCGCGGTCGACGAGGCGGGCGCGGACTGGATTCATGTCGACGTTATGGACGGTCATTTCGTGCCCAATCTGACGATCGGGCCGGTAGTGGTGAAGGCCTTGCGCCCGCACACGAAAAAGCCGCTCGACGTCCATCTGATGATTGCGCCCTGCGATCCTTATCTCGAGCAATTCGCCGAGGCCGGCGCCGACGTGATTACGGTGCACGCTGAAGCGGGCCCGCATCTCGACCGCTCGCTGCAGGCCATTCGCGCACTCGGCAAGAAGGCGGGCGTGTCGCTGAACCCTGCGACGCCGGAAAGCGTGCTCGCATACGTGCTCGACAAGATCGATCTCGTGCTCGTCATGTCGGTCAATCCGGGCTTTGGCGGCCAATCATTCATTCCGGCATCCGTCGAGAAGATTGCGCGCATCCGTCAGATGATCGGCAACCGCGACATCCGCCTCGAAGTTGATGGCGGCGTGAACGCGAAGTCGGCGCGCGACGTCGTGCTTGCCGGCGCGGACGTGTTGGTCGCGGGCTCGGCGGTGTTCAAAGGCGCGGGCCGTGAAGATTACGCGCGCAATATCGACGCCGTCCGCGCCGCCGCCGCCGGACGCGCTGCGGCTTAGATTTTCGCGGTCGCGCTGAGCCGGGGGCGAGCATGAGCGTCGAGACTTTGACGCCTGCCGGCGTGATGGCGCCGATCGGTCCTTACAGTCACATCGCCAGATCTGGACCGCTCATCGTCATCGGCGCCGTGGCCGGCGTTGATCAGGTCACCAACGAAATCGTCGGCCCTGAGGTCGGCGAGCAGACCGCGCAAATCATCAAAAGCTTCGCGCACATGCTCGCCGGTCTCGGCGCCGGCCTTAGCGACATCATGCTCGTTAATGTCAATCTGCTCGACATGGCCGATTTCGCCGCCATGAACGAAGCCTATGCAGAGGCCATGGGCGCGCACCGGCCCGCGCGCAGTGCCGTTGCGGTTTGCGCGCTGCCCAAGCCCGGCGCGCGCGTCACCATGTCCCTGTGGGCGGCCGCCCCACGCGGCGCGGCGTAAGCCACGCGCCTAAATCCTGAAATCGCTTTCGTCGATGACCTGAAAGCGCCAGCCATGGCTGGCCAGCCGGTCGCCGCGTCCGACGCGGATAACCTCGCCCGACTCATGACGCACCAGCCGGCCGCCGCGCCCGGCGGCGCGCCGCCAGACCGGGTAGGGCCAGTCAAATATCAGATAGATTTCGGGGCCGTCCTCAGCGTTCTCGCGTTTGAAGCGCAGCTCTGAGAGTCGTGAGTCGATCAGGCCGAAATGGCCTTCTTTGCTCTTGAGCCGACCGGGACGGCGGG
>JAUIEH010000039.1 GCA_030428405.1 Alphaproteobacteria bacterium | reverse complement strand
GCGCTGGAAGCTTGGATGCCGGAGGCCGAGGCGCGCGGCTTTGACGTCAGCACAGTGCGCGCAGCGCTTGAACGTCGCGACGGCCCGCGCCTGCGCTTGCGCAGCTAATACGCTCTCAGCCTAGGCGCTCACTCAAACCGTTTGGCCTCGGCGGCGGCGCGGAACAGCGCTTGCGCTTTGTGCAGACATTCTTTGCGCTCTGATTCCGCATCGCTGTCGAAGACGACGCCGGCGCCGGCGCGCACATGCATGACGTCGTCCTTGATGACGGCGGTGCGCAGGCAGATGCAGAAATCCATGTCGCCCGCCGCGGAGAAATAGCCCGCGCCGCCGGCATAAACGCCGCGCCGTTCAGGCTCGATTTCCGCGATGATCTCCATGGCGCGGACTTTGGGCGCGCCTGACACCGTGCCATGCGGAAAGCCGGCCATCAGCGCGTCGAGCGCGGTTTTATCCGCCTCAAGACGGCCTTCGATATTCGAGACGATATGCATGACGTGGCTGTAGCGTTCGATGACGAATTGCTCCGTCACCACGACCGAGCCCGCCTCGGCGATGCGGCCGACATCATTGCGCGCCAGATCGATCAACATGAGATGTTCGGCGCGTTCCTTGGGATCGGCGAGTAATTCGCGCTCGAGCGCGACATCGTGTTCCTCATCGCGCCCGCGCGGGCGCGTGCCCGCGATCGGCCGCGAGGTGACCGTGCGGCCTCGCACCCGGGTCAGGATTTCCGGGCTGGAGCCGACCACGGCGAGGTCGTCGAACTTGAAGTAGAAGAGGAAAGGCGAGGGGTTGAGCCGGCGCAGCGCGCGATAGAATGCGAAGGGCGAGGCGTCGAGCTTGGCCTGAAAGCGCTGGCTCGGCACGACCTGAAAAGCATCGCCCGCACGGATATATGTTTTCGCGCGCTCCACGGCTGCGCGGAAATCTTCGTGTGCGACCGTTTCCTCGATCGCGATATCGGCGCCGGGCGTGGAGGCGCCGCGCGGCGCAGCAGGCGCTGTGCGGGTCAGCTTGTCGGCGGCCGCTTGCAGGCGCGCACACGCCGCATCATAGGCCTCATCCGCGCTGAGCCCGGTTTGAACCCGCACTGCGGTCGAGAACATGATTTCCTGTTTCAGCGCATCGAAGATGACGACGATGCGTGGGCGGACAAGCAGCGCGTCGGGCGCGTCGACCGGTTTGGGCTTGGAGAGGTCGATCTTTTCGATAAAGGCGACCATGTCATAGCCGAGATAGCCGAACAGGCCGGCAGCCATTGGCGGCAGACCCTCCGGCGCGTTCAGCGCGGTTTCGTCGAGCACGGCGCGCAGCGATGCGAAGGGCGCTGCGTCTTGGTCGGTGAAGTCATCGGACGCGATGTCCGCGTCACGCGCAATCTGGGCGACGCCGTCAATGACGCGCCATTTCAGGTCGGGATCAAATCCGATGACGGAAAAGCGGCCGCGCCAATTGCCGCGCTCGACGGATTCCAGAAGGAAGGCGTCGCGCTCGCCCTGGGCGAGCTTGAGCATGGCGGAGACTGGCGTTTCGACGTCATTGGCCAGACGCATCCAGACGAGCTGGCTTTCGCCTGCATCATAGGTCTGCGCGAATGTCTCCCGATCAATCTCGACCGGAACGCTCATGTGCCGTCGGTCACGCCCGTCGCGCGCGCGACTTCATTGGGAAAGATGCGCGCCTCATATTCGGTCTGCAAAGCGCGGCGGTAAAGCTCGGCCACATCGGCGGCGAGCTGCTGGTCGAGCGCCTCGCGCGCGCGGGTTTCGGCCGCCTCGGTATATTCTTCCGGTGTCTGAATTTCTTCGACCCGTGCGATGACGGCGCCGCTGTCCGGCGCGCCGCCAATGACGACGTCGCCGACCGAAGCTGAAAAGATCAGGCGCTCAAGCCGCGGATCGACGCCCGCTATCAGACCGAGATTGCGCGCGATGGTCTCATCGACCGCTTCGGCGTCTGCGCTGGCGGTTTGAGCGACGATGTCGCCGGGCTGACCGGTTTCAAGCGACTCACGGACAATGTCGGCGATTTCACCGAGATTTTCGGCGCGCTGCTCTGCGATCCAATGGGTGACGACATCATCGCGAATGTCTTCAAGAGGACGCGGCGCGCTTTCGATGATCTCATCGACGCGCAAGGCGAAATAGCCTGAATCGCCGATGGGCGTCAGACCCGTCTCGGAATTTTCACCCGTGGCGAACGCCGACTCGAGAATTTCAGCATGCGCGGTCAGCGTTTCATAGCGATAGCCGGTCAGATCGCGGCCGCGCTCATCGAACGGGCCCGTCGATATGGCGGCGACGCCGATTTCCTGCGCCGCCTCGGCGATCGTTGCGCCGGTGCGGTCGCGCAGCCGGTTATAATTCGTGATCCGCTCAATCCAGTCGGCCGTCGCAAGCTCGCGCGCAGCGGACATGCGCAATTCGGGCTCCGCTTCCTCAAACGACTGGACCGCGGCTTCTTCGACCGCGTCCACGCGCACGATTTTCCAGGTCAGCGCGCCTTCGAACGGCTCGCTGATGGCGCCTTCCTCCAGCGTGAAGGCCTGTTCGGCGACAAGCCGGTCGACAAAGCCGTCGCGCGTGACCTCGTCGTGCAGCACCGGTTCGGGTACGGACAGTTCCGCCGCGATGGCGTCGGGCTCTTCGCCGGCTTCGAGACGCTGCGCGATTTCAGCGGCGAGTTCCGCGCTCGGCGCCGACATCTCGACCACCGTGCGGCGTTCGGGCGTTTCAAGATTGGCGCGCTCGGCCTCATACATGGCGCGCATTTCTTCTTCCGTGAAATCATAGCCCGAGACCATCTGATCGAGGTCGAGCAGGAAGATCGTGATCGCGCGCATTTCCGGCGCGGCGTAACGGGACTGATTTTCCTCGTAATAGGCCGCCAGCTGGTCATCCGTCGGCTGACCGGGATCGGCGGCCGCGCTCATCGGCACCCGCACAAGCGTGACGCGGCGGCGCTCAGCCTCATAGCGTGCGCGCGTGGAGACGAAGAGGTCGGGCGCAGACACGCCGGCAGTGATGGCGGTGAGAAGCTGATAGCGCAGAATATTGTCGCGCACGGATTCTTCGAAGCGCTCGGGCGTCTCGTTATTGTTGCGCAGCGCGCCGAGATAAGCGCGCATGTCGAACTCGCCGGTGATGGGATTGCGGAAGGCTTCGATGCGGCCGAGCTCTTCTGCGACGAGGTCGTCTGAGACCCAGAGCCCCATGTCGCGCGCTGCTTCTTCAATTGTGGCGTCGCGCGCCACCAGTCCCAGCAACTGGCGGTCGACGCCGCGGTCGACGGCTTCTTCCGCCGTCAGCGCGCTGCCCGTCTCCTGACCAAGCTGTTGCAGGCGCCGATTGAAGAGCGTGCGGAATTCCTGCGTCGTCACGCGCGTTTCGCCAACGCGCACGACGGCTCCCGTCGCCCCGCCGACAAAGGCGTCTGACACGCCCCAGACGGCAAAACTCACCACCAAGAGCGCGATGAGAATGCCGGCCAGCCAGGAGCGCACGGCGCTGCGAATTTGATTGAGCATGCAAGAATATCCGAGACGAGGCGGGAAAACGAAGTCGGTGCGAACCTAGTCATGACTGTCGCGCACGACAATCTCCCCCGTGTTGCGCGTATGCCGCGCCCAGTCGATAAGGACGCGCTTTCGCATTTGATGGGGAACATATGACGCGGCGCGCAGCGATTGTCGGCAATTGGAAAATGAACGGGCTCAAGGCTCAGATCGCTGAGGCGCGCGCGCTGGCGCAGGCGTTTTCCGATGGTTTGCCTGACGGTCTGATTTCCGCGATCTGCCCGCCCGCGACCATTCTCGCGCAGCTCGCCGAGGCCTTTGAAGGCTCGCCCTTCGCCGCGGGCGGCCAGGATTGCGCGCCGCAGGCCTCAGGCGCGCATACCGGCGACATTTCCGCTGAAATGCTCGCCGATCTGGGCGCGCGATACGTCATTGTCGGCCACTCCGAACGCCGCGCCGATCATGGCGAAACCGATGCTCAGGTGCGCGCCAAAGCCGAGGCCGCCCAGCGCGCCGGTCTGACGCCGATCATCTGCGTCGGCGAAACCGAAGCCGAGCGCGATGCGGGCCGGGCCGAAGAGGTGGTTGCGAGCCAGGCCACGGCGTCGACGCCGGACGGCGCGCTCGAAGCCGGCGCAATCCTCGCTTATGAGCCCGTCTGGGCGATCGGAACCGGACGCACGCCGACGCTTGATGATATCGCGGCCATGCACGCCAGTCTGAGAACCGCATTGGGCGGACGGTTCGGCGATGATGCGGCGGCGGCGACGCCTTTGCTCTATGGCGGCTCAATGAAGCCCGCGAACGCAGCCGACATTCTGGCGATCAACGGCGTGGACGGCGGATTGATCGGCGGAGCGAGCCTGAAGGCGGCCGATTTCGGCGAAATCATAAAAGCCTACGCAACCATTTAACGCGGTTTGCACGCCTCTCCGGCAGGTTTGGCTCTGAAAGCCGGCGCGAAAGACGCTGGCGCGGAGCTCAGAATGGCTGAACGATCATACGAACATGTCCGCGTAGAGTTGTTCGACCCGGTTACGGAAAACCTCAATCTCACGCGCGGTTCGCTGTTCGAGATGGGTTTTCGGCAACTGAACGCCACCCGTGATTTCGACCGTTTCGCAGCCGCCGCGCTTGCGGGCGACTGCGAACTCGCCGTTGCGGACTTCACCGCGAATGAAAGCGAGGTTTTGGACCTCGTTCACAAGGTGCGCGCAGGCGAAGACTGCGAAAATCCCTTTCTGGCGATGATCCTCATGACCTGGCGGCTCAACCAGGCCAACATTCGGCGCGCAATCGACACGGGCGCCGACGACGTGCTGGCCAGGCCGATGTCGACCCTGAAAATGGTCGAGCGCATCACCACGCTGATCTGCGCGCGCAAGGATTTCGTCGTCACGGGCGATTATATCGGTCCCGACCGGCGCAGAGTGTCCGATCGCACCAGCGACGTGCCTTTGTTCAAGGCGCCGAACACGCTTCAGGCCGCCGCACATGGCGATATGGAGCAATTGCGCGCAGCGCACGACGAAATCGCAGGCTCGCGCGACAGCGTCGAACGCGAACGCATCCGCCGACTATCCATGCGCGTGGCGACTGCGGCCCGGCTCTATATGGAGGCGGAGAGCCAGGACTATACGCTCGACGCCGAAGAAATGGACCGCGCCGCGCGCGAGCTGCGCCGTCGTCTCAAGGCGCGCGGCTCCCAGGAAGGCGTCGAACTCGCCTCCGCGCTGACCAGCGTGACTGCTGGCCTCATCGATGACGCCTCCGATCCGGGGCCGTCGCTTTCGCTTGTGCGCGACCTTGCCTTTGGCGCTTACGCCGCATTCGCCGGCGAAAGCGAAGACGGGCGCTCGCGCGAAGAGGTCGAGGCGATTGTCGGCCGCATCCGCAAGCGTTTGCGCGAGGCGCGTCTGGCGAAGGCGAGCTGACGCGAAAGAGACGCCCGACGGGTAGCGCTGCGCGCGCGAGCGCGATATAGCGCCCGCTTGCTTGCGCTCGCGCCATTGCGAGCCCAGATGAGCGGATCATGGCGACCTTTCTTCTCGTGCTTCATATGTTCATCGCGATCGGCCTGATCGCTTTGGTGCTGCTTCAGCGCTCCGAGGGCGGCGCCCTTGGCATGGGCGGCGGCGGTCCGGGCGGGCTGATGAGCGGCCGTGCGGCCGGCGATGCGCTGACCCGCGGCACGCAGATACTGGGCGCAGCATTCATCTGCACGTCGATCGCGCTGGCCGTCGTCGCCACGACGCAAGGCGGCGGTTCTGTCGCCGACCGGGTGCAGCGCAATCTTGATGCGGGCGAAGACCCGTTCCCGGCGGATCTGCTCGACGGCATCGTCGCGCCCGCGCCTGATGAGGCGTCCGGCGATGAGGACGCGCCGCTGACGCCTTCCGTTCCGCTCGATGAAGCAGACGAAGCCGCTGCGGCGGAAGCGCCGTCCGGCGAAGAAGGCGAGGCCGGCGCGCCCGATGAAGCCGCTTCCGGCGAAGGCGACGCTGCGCCTGAAGTTCCCGTCGACGACTAAGGTCGGAAAAACTTTCTGAACCGATGTTGTTTTTGCGGCGCCGCGGCCCCGCGAATCTGAGTTAGTCTGAGCGCCCATGGCCCGGTACATATTCATCACCGGCGGCGTGGTCTCATCACTCGGCAAAGGCCTCGCGTCCGCCGCGCTCGGCGCGCTTCTTCAAGCGCGCGGGTACAAGGTGCGTCTGCGCAAGCTCGACCCCTATCTCAATGTCGATCCGGGCACGATGTCGCCGATCCAGCACGGCGAGGTGTTCGTCACCGACGACGGCGCGGAGACCGATCTCGATCTCGGCCATTATGAGCGCTTCACCGGCGTTCCGGCGCGCAAGTCCGACAATGTCACGACGGGCCGCATCTATCAGGAAATTCTCGCCAAGGAGCGGCGCGGCGATTATCTCGGCGCGACGGTTCAGGTGATTCCTCACGTCACGGACGAAATCAAAAGCTTCGTTCTTGATGACCCCGGCGACGTCGACTTCGTGCTGTGCGAAATCGGCGGCACGGTCGGCGACATCGAGGGCCTGCCGTTCTTCGAGGCGCTGCGCCAATTGCGCCAGGAGCTCGGCCGCGATCGCTCGCTCTTCATGCATGTGACGCTGTTGCCCTTCATTCGTGCGGCCGGCGAGATGAAGACCAAGCCGACCCAGCACTCGGTCAAAGAGCTTCTTTCCATCGGCATTCAGCCCGACATTCTTCTGTGCCGTTGCGAAACCCCGATCCCGGCCGGCGAGCGGCGCAAGATCGCCTTGTTCTGCAATGTCCGCGAAGCCGACGTCATCGAGGCGATGGACGCCTCCTCGATCTATGAAGTGCCGCTGGCCTATCACCGCGAGGGGCTGGATGCGCAGGTGCTCGACCATTTCCGCATCGACGCGGAAGAAGCGCCGGATTTGTCGCGCTGGCAGCGTATTGTCGACATCGTGCGCGCGCCCGACGGCGAGGTCACCATCGCGGTCGTCGGCAAATATACCGAACTGCCCGACGCCTATAAGTCGCTGACCGAAGCACTCGTTCATGGCGGCGTCGCCAATGAGGTGAAGGTCAATATCGAGTGGATCGCGTCTGAGATTTTCGAACGCGAGAGTCCGGAGCATCACCTCGGCGAAGTGCACGGCATTCTCGTGCCGGGCGGATTCGGCGAGCGCGGGGCGGAGGGCAAGATCGCCGCTGCGCGTTTTGCGCGTGAGCGGAAGATTCCCTATTTCGGCATTTGCTTCGGCATGCAGATGGCGGTGATCGAGGCGTGTCGCAGCCTTGCTGGCGTAGAGAAGGCGGGCTCTTCGGAATTCGGCGGCGTCGAAGAACCCGTCGTGGGGCTCTTGACCGAGTGGACCAAGGGCAATGAGCGCGTCACCCGGACCAGCGAAAGCGATCTTGGCGGCACGATGCGGCTGGGCGCTTATCGCGCGCTTCTGCGTCCGGGTTCAAAGGTCGCCGAAATCTACGGCGCCGAGGAAATCTCCGAGCGCCATCGTCATCGCTATGAGGTCAATGACGCCTATCGCGAGCGTCTCGAAGCGGGCGGCATGATCTTTTCGGGCCAGTCGCCAGATGGGCTTTTGCCGGAGATCGTCGAACTCGTGGACCATCCGTGGTTCATCGGCGTGCAGTTCCATCCCGAGCTGAAATCGCGGCCCTTCGATCCGCACCCGCTCTTCGCCAGCTTTATCGGCGCTGCGGTCACGCAAAGCAGGCTGGTGTAAGCTCGCTGCATCCAAGAAGCTGGCGCCGCGCATCTCACCTTCAAGACGCGCGCGCGTCGTGATTTCGGAGATGCAAATGCGAATTTTGACGTTGGCCGCTGCGGCGGCTTTGGGGTGTGCAAGCGCTGCAGGCGCCCAGGAGCGCGCCATCGAAGTCGAGGATTTCGATGCGATCGGCGCATTCGGCCAGTTCAGCGTTGAGATCGTGCAAGGCGAAACCGCGGCGGTGACCGTCAGCGGCGACCCTGAAGACATCGAAGACGTGCGCATCGACGTCCGCCGCGGCGAGCTGCGGCTAAGCCAGCGCGGCCGCGGGCTGTTTCGCCGCCAGCACAGTCTGGACGTCAATATCCGCGTGACCGCGCCGGCGTTCGACACGCTCGAATTCGGACGCGGCGTGTCGGCGCATGCGTCCGGTCTTGAGGGCGATCGGCTTGAGATTGAAGTCTCAACCGGCGCCAATGTGCAGCTCGACGGAGTCTGTGCGAGCATCGAATATGAGGTCTCGACCGGCGGCAATCTGCGTGCGCGCGGATTGGAGTGCGCCGATGTCGAAGTGTCCGCTTCGACCGGCGGCAACGCGGATATATTCGCCGGCGAATCCGTAGACGCCAGCGCCTCGACCGGCGGTGACGTGGATGTCTACGGCAACCCCGCGCATACGAGCATTTCGACCTCGCTCGGCGGTGATGTCAGCGTGCGCTGAAGCGGTGCGCGCTTAATCGCCCTGCCAATAGCTTGACCATTGCGCGCCGTCCCAAAAGACGAGCACGCTTGAGGACTCCTCAATGGCGAGAAGGATCGCGTCGCCCGGAATGCTGGGCGGCGCGCCTTCCGCGACGCCCTGGCCGATCGCGCCTTCGTGCACCGTCCAATAATCGAAACGATCGAAATATTCCGGTGACAGATGTTCGCCGTAGCGGCCGTCAAAGCCGACCAGGTCGAGCGTGCTCTCATCGGCGCGGCAGACCGCAAGCCCGCGCTTGTTATCGGTCTGCCGGCGCACCGTCGCGGCGAAATCCATGCGCCCGTCGCCGTCGAAATCGCCTTCCAGAAATGGCGGCACGTTCCACTCCGGCCGCACGCGCGAGACATCGTCGACGAGTTCGTAATCCTCGCTGAGTCCGCAGCGCATAAAGGCGTTGCGCACGCGCTGCGGAATGGGTGGTACAGGCGGAGACGCTTCTGCGTTTTCGGGATCGCCCGCGCCAATATCTCCGCTCTCGGCTGCGCCTTCCGGCGCCATCCACTGCATGCAGACCTGAAAGAGGAGATAATTCATCCGCGCGCGCTGACCGGGCGCGAGATCGGTCAGTCCCATCTCGATGATCTCCAACTCGCCGACGCCGAAGGGCGTGACCGGCGGCGCGCCATCAGGCGCAGCCTCGCCCGGCGCGCTGGGTACGATCAGCTCGGGGTTGAACTCCGGATTGCGCGCCTGATCGCCGAACACGAAGCGGCGGCGCGTCTGCGGCGCATTCACGTCGCCTTCGTTGGGCCCGGTATTGGCGGCGTTGCGGAAGTGCCAGCCGAGAATGGAGATCGGGTTCGTCTCCGGCATGCGCAAGGGCGGCGTGGCGAGCGCGAGATTGGTCTGTGGGTCGGCCTCATGGCTCACGAAAATGCGCCAGCCGGCGTCGACGCGCTCCAGCGCGAAAGTCAGGCCGTCGCCCATCTCGCGCTCGAAGCCGCGCGCGCCATAGGCTTCGCCGTCAATGACGACTGCGCGATAAGGCGGCGTTTCCGCGCAAACATCCTGCGCCGCGGCCGACTGCGCACCAAGCACGGTAGAGGCGGCGGCTAAGGGGAAATAGAGAAGCTGTCGGCTCAGGTTTACGCGCATCATACGAACGGCCTTTCTCTCGGACTGGCTTTGCGACATTCAAACACGCTCCGGCTGCGCGCGCGAACGTGTCGGGCTCTTGTTTTGTCGGCCATCTCGCTCTATACGCCGCGGTTCGAAATTCAACGGGCGCCGGGCCGCCTGCACGCAAATCCAAGGAGTGGGCGCAATGGCCGTCCCTAAGAGAAAAACCACCCCGTCCAAGCGCGGCATGCGGCGCGCGCATGATGCGCTTCCGCCGGCGAAATTCCGCGAGGATGAGGACGGCGAGCTGCATCGTCCCCATCACATCAATCTGAAAACCGGCATGTATCGCGGCCGCCAGGTCATCGATCAACCGGAAGACTAGACCGTCAACGTTCCAGCGCGCGTCAGCGCCCAGGCGTTGACCGCCGCAGGGCGACAGGCGCGCGTGTCTTATTCGCGAGCCTGAAGCCATGACCGGTATCGTCGACATCGTCGCGCGTGAAATTCTCGACAGCCGGGGCAACCCGACCGTCGAGGTCGACGTTGTTCTTGAAGACGGAAGCCAGGGCCGCGCGGCGGCGCCGTCCGGCGCTTCTACGGGCGCACACGAAGCCCACGAGCTGCGCGATGGTGATGAGCAGCGCTTTTTCGGACGCGGCGTTCAGCAGGCGTGTGAATTCGTCAACACCGAAATTTTCGGCGCGCTCACCGGCATGGACGCCGAAGACCAGCGCCGCATCGATGAAATCCTGATCGGTCTAGACGGCACCGCGAACAAGTCGCGGCTCGGCGCCAATGGCGTGCTCGGCGTCTCGCTCGCCGTCGCCAAGGCGGCAGCCGAGGCCCAAAGCACGCCGCTCTACCGCTATGTCGGCGGGGTCAATGCGCGCGTCCTGCCAACGCCCCTGATGAACATCGTCAATGGCGGCGCGCATGCCGACAACGCCGTCGACATTCAGGAATTCATGATCATGCCGGTCGGCGCGAACACGTTCGATGAGGCGTTGCGCTGCGGCGCGGAGATCTTCCACGTCCTCAAGGCGATGCTGAAACGCGGCGGCTTTTCGACCAATGTCGGCGATGAGGGCGGCTTTGCGCCGAATTTCTCATCCGCGCGCCAGGCGCTCGACGTGATTTGCGAAGCCATCGGCGCTGCGGGCTATACGCGCGGCCAGGACGTCATGCTCGCGCTCGACGTGGCCGCGACCGAGTTCTACCGCAATGGCGAATATGTGCTTGAAGGCGAAGACCAGACCTTCGACGCCAATGGCATGGTCGATTATCTCGCCGAGCTGGTCGACGCCTATCCGATCGCCTCGATTGAAGACGGCATGTCGGAAGACGACTGGGACGGCTGGACGCTTCTGACCGAGCGCTTGGGCGGACGCGTGCAGCTTGTCGGCGACGACCTCTTCGTCACCAATCCCGACCGCCTCGCCGCTGGCGTCGATCGCGAAGTCGCCAACGCCATTCTGGTCAAGCCCAACCAGATCGGCACGCTGTCAGAGACGCTCGACGCCGTCGACATGGCCCATCGCGCCGGCTACGCCGCGGTGATGTCGCACCGCTCCGGCGAGACCGAAGACGTCACCATCGCCGACCTCGCCGTCGCCACCAATTGCGGGCAGATAAAGACCGGCTCGCTGGCGCGCTCGGACCGTACGGCGAAATACAACCAGCTCCTGCGCATTCAGGAAGAACTGGGCGAGCAGGCCGTTTATGCCGGCCGCTCCGCGCTCGTCGTCGTCGGCTAGGTTCGCGTTAACTTTCAAGCAGCGCCAATCAGGCCATCATCACTCCGAACGGCAAGTGATTCGGAGGCGAGGATGGGCGAGGCCCTGCGTGCGGCGCTGAGCACGGTGAGAGACGTCAAAGCGCTCACCGCGACCGATATTCTGGGTTTGCGCCGCGCCGTTTATGACGACGGCGCCGTGGATGAGGCTGAAGCGCGCCGCTTGATCGAGCTGCACCGCGACGGCGCGCGCGGGGAATGCGACATCGTCTGGGCCGATTTTCTGGTTGAGACGCTTGCCGATTATTTCGCCATCGCGCGTGAGAACCCGGACTATGGAACCGAGTATAAGCCCGACTTCGGCCGTGCCCTGATGAATGTCGCGCGCGCGGCCGCGCCTCTGCCGGCCTGGCGCGAGAACAATCCTGAATTCACCTGGTCGGGCGCGCCGCGCGCAGCGATCCTCGATCATGAAGCCGAAGCGCTGATGGATGCTTTCCGCAAGCAGGGCGGTCTCAATCTCGACGTCATCGAGATGCGCCTGCTCGC
>JAUIEH010000521.1 GCA_030428405.1 Alphaproteobacteria bacterium | reverse complement strand
CGGCCGCGAACGGCTTCACAACAACCAGAATTGCAATGGCGATCACGGTCAGCGCGGGAACTTCATTGAGGATGCGCCAAAAGCGTTCCGTATGCGGTCGCTCATCGCGCGCAAATTTGCGACGCGCGATCATGTAGAAGTGGTGCAAGCCGGTCAGGCCAACGACCAAAGCCAGCTTGATGTGTAGCCAAGGCTCGCTGAGATAGGCCGGATTTCCCCACAGCATCAGCAAGCCGAGCAGCCACACCGCCCCGCTCGCCGGACCCATGATGACGCGCAAAAGCTTGGCTTCCTGCACCTTCAGCGTCTCGGAAAGCTCGCCGCCTGGCGTTGCTGTCGAGTGGTATACGAACAAGCGTGGCAGATAGAGCAGGCCGGCCATCCAGAAGATCACGGCTGCGACATGAAACGCCTTCAGCCAAAGGAAATGCTCTGCGAGAAACGCGCTCATGCCGCCGCCTCCGCTGCGGGGCACTTGCTGCAATTTGCGGGACAAATCGGCGCGCCGGATGGCGGCTTGACGCCCATCGGCCCTTCAAGCGCGCTGCGCGTCAGTCGCGCCAGGCATTCTATGAATTTCGGATCATCGCCAAGCGCCGGCGCGCGCAGATAAGGCGCAACGCCGAGCTCTCGCGCCAATAATCCGTACTCGTCGTCCAGCTCTACCAGCGTCTCGATATGTTCAGAGACAAAAGCGATCGGCGTCACCAGAGCGCCCATGCCGGCCTCGCCAGCCGCCGCAATCGCCTCTTCGGTCGAGGGTCCGATCCATTTCAGCGGGCCGACCCGGCTTTGATAACAAACCGCCCAGTCAGAAAGCCCGTCAGGCAACGAAGCGGCCACCGCCGCACAGGTCGTTTCGACCTGAGCCTGATAGGGATCGCCGGCCTCGATCACGCGCTCGGGCAGACCATGAGCGGAGAAGAGCACGCGAACGCGTTCCGGCCGACCGGCCTCGTCCCAGGTGTTCGTCACGGCGCGGGCGTGCGCTTCGATAAAGCTCGGCTCGTTGGGATAGCAGCACACGGTGCGAACCGGCAGATCGCTGGCGACCTCATGCCACGCGCTCAACGAAGAGCCCGTCGTCGTCGTCGAAAATTGCGGGTAGAGGGGCAAAAGCACGATCTCATCCGGCGCCCAGTCGCGCACTTGCGCGGCGGCTTGTTCGACGAATGGCGACCAATAACGCATCGCGATGAAGCAGCGAAACTCATCGCCCGACGCGCCGTCCGCGAGCGCTGCTTCCAGGGCCTTCGCCTGAGCCTGCGTGTTGGCCAGCAGCGGCGAGCCGCCGCCCATCTTGGCGTAGTTTTCCTGCGCCGAAGGCGCGCGGCGTTTGGCGATAAACCAGGCTAGCGCGCGCCGGAAAGGATTCGGCAGCGACAGGATCGCAGGATCCTTGAACAGGTTTTCGAGAAATCCGCGTACGTCCTCGGGACGGTCGGGACCGCCCAGATTGAAGAGAACGACGGCAATGCGGCGCGCTCGATCATCGGCCACGCGAGCGGGCGCCTTTCACGCGGTCAACCAACTGAGCCACGTGGTCGATCGGCGTCGTCGGCCAGATGCCATGACCGAGATTGAAGATGTAAGGCCGTCCGTCGAACACCTCGAGCAAACGGTCGACCTCGCGCGCCAAGGCGTCGCCGCCTGCGATAAGCGCGGCCGGATCAAGCCCTCCCTGCAGACACAGATCCTTCGGCGTCGCTTCGACGATCCAGGGCGCAGCGAGCCCGGTGTCGATCGCCAGGACATCGATATTGGTCTGATCCGCATAGCGCGGCGCGCGCTGACCTGAGCCGCGCGGAAATCCGATCAGCGGGCAGGTGACGCCGGCGGCGCGCACCAGATCCACAATGCGCCGCGTCGGCGCGATGACGACGCGATCGTAGAGCTCAGGCGACAATCCGCCCGACCAGCTGTCGAAAATCATCAAGGCGTCAGCGCCCGCGCGCGCTTGAGCAACGAGATAATTTGCGGTCGCATCTGCGAGGCCGGACATCAAAAGTTCGAGCGCTTCCGGATTCGACCACGCCCAAACGCGCGCCTCGTCGCGCCGCGCATCTCCGCCTGCGCCGCCGATCATGTACATCGCGACCGTCCACGGCGCGCC
>JAUIEH010000038.1 GCA_030428405.1 Alphaproteobacteria bacterium | reverse complement strand
GCGGTCGCCGTAATAGTTGAGCAGCTCTCCAATACGCACCTTGTCTCCGTCGGCGTTTTCCGCCGCGGTCTTCAGGACGTCTTCCAGTGGATGCGCGCGATCGATCATGTTCCTGCGAAACTTGTGAGCGCCGCGCGAAACTGCACGACGCATGCGCCATATCAACGCGCCGCAGCATTGCAGGTTCCGGATTGCCTATTTGCGACGCGCGCGCCGAGCTGGGCGCGTCCTGCGCTCTTGGTCCGGCGAATAGGCGCGCGAACGCGATGCGCGCCGCTCAAAATTCGCTGCGCGCGCTCGCCAAGCCGGCGCAACGCGCTATGCTCGCGCCTGCGTTCAAGCGCACGCGGATGTGGCGGAATCGGTAGACGCAACGGACTTAAAATCCGTTGGCCATTGGCCGTGAGGGTTCGAGTCCCTCCATCCGCACCACGGTTTTTTTCAGAACAGAGCCAGCCGCGCTCAGTCGGTTTGGGCGTTTGTGTCTCGCGGCGCGCTCTGATCGTCGCCGGACAGCCAGGGCGCGCCCGGCGTTTCGGCGAGCGCCGCGCGCAGCGCGTCCGACCAGCTTTTACGCAGCTGCACGAAATAAGCGTCGTCTTCGGTGATGCGCCGGTGCGTTTCGATCTTGTGCGCATCGCGCTTGATGATCGTCAGGTCGGCGGGCAGGCCGACGGAGAGGTTCGAGCGCAGCGTGGAGTCGAGCGAAACGAGCGCGAGCTTAGCGCCGTCGGCGATGGCGAGGTCGTGACGCATGGCGCGGTCGAGGATCGGCTTGCCGTATTTGTGCTCGCCGATTTGCAGGAACGGAGTTTCTTCGCTCGCCTCAACGAAATTGCCGGCGGTGTAGATCTGGAAGACGCGCATCGGTCCGTCCTTGATCTGTCCACCGAGAATAAAGGTCGCATCAAAGCGACCATCGGCGGCCTCAAGCGACTCTGCGACGCGGTCGTGAACGCGCCGCACCGCCGCGCCGACGATCTCGGCGGCCGCGGTCATGGTCTCGGCCTGTTTCAGCGTACGTCCGGCGCCGCCTTCAAAGGCGCGGCCATCCACCACTTCGCCGACCACCGCTTGCGTGGTCGCGAGATTGCCCGCCGTCATCAGGACGAGCGCGCGCGTTCCCGGTTCCTCGACGGTGAACGTCTTGGCGTAGGTCGCGATGTGATCGACCCCGGCATTCGTGCGCGTGTCAGACAAACAGACAATGCCGTCACGCAGATAAAGCGCCACGCAATAGGTCACGCTCGTTGTTCCTTAGCCTTGGCTGCAATGAGCCGGAGCGGCGCGATCATTGGCTTGATTCGACCGCCTGAATAGTCCCGTCGACGCTCATATCTTCCTCACCAGCGCCGCGCCAGACACCTGATATGGGAGCGGCCTGGCGATAATCGAGACCATGAGCCGTACGAAGATGCGCTGTAGTCGTCCAAACGCCGTTGGAAGGGTCGAAACCGACCCAGCCGGCGTCGTCGGTGAACGCCTCGGCCCAGGCGTGAGATGCGAAGTCCTGAGACGACGAAGCCTCTTCGCCGGGCCAGACATAGCCGCCGGCATAGCGCGCCGGAATGCCGAGCGCGCGCGCCGCCGCGATGAAGATATGCGCTTGATCCTGACAAACGCCGCGCCCGGCCGCGAAGGCTTCGGACGCGCTCGTATCGACGTCGGACTGTCCGGGCACGTAGGAGATGCGCGCATGAACGGCGGTCATCAGTTCATAAAGCGCGGTGCGGTCCTTGCGCGCGCCGATCGTTTCGCGCGCAAAGTCCGCGATCACGTCATCAGCGGCGCTGAGCGGCGTCGTGCGGAGAAAATAGCCGGGCGGCAGAGGCTCGGCGGCGCCGCTGACCACGCCCTGCACGTCATCCGTCTCAACACGGCCTTCGGCGGTGATCGTCACGGCGTCGGCCGGGCCGCGAACGCTCGACAGATGACAGATATTGCCGAGCCCGTCGGTGTAGGAGGGCAGTGCGCCGCCGTCCGACCGTGACACGCGCCAGTCGAGCACGCGGTGCGCTTCGTGACTGCGCGGCGTCAGGCGCAAGATCTGCACGATTTGCGCAGCGACGCCTTCATAAGAATAAGTCGTTGAATGTCTGAGCGTTAGAAGCATTTCTGGCGGCGTCCCGGTCCATCGCGCATTCCTAAACAAGGTCTCGCGGCGTCATCATGACATGTACTGACCTTGAATGGCGGCGCCGATGCGATCTGTGCGGGCGACCATGTCTTCTAGAAACTCGTGCAGGCCGAAATCGAAGATCTCCTCGACGGTCGCATATTTCAGACGCGCGTGCGTTGAGCCGGCAAGCCGCTGCGCTTCTCCGGTCCTGCCGCCGTAAAAGGTCGAGAGCGCGCTAAGCCCGCCTGCGATCTCGTCATATGCGGCGCGGATGGAGCGGGGCATTTCCGGATTGAGCGCGAGCAGGTCGATCACCTGACGCGGCTTCACCGCCTCGCGATAGATGTGCTGATAAGCGCGAAGCGCGGTCGCGGCGCGCAGGATGGAGTCCCAGTGGGCATGGTCGAGACCGCCGCCGATCGGATCATGTTTCGGCATCAGCACGTGATATTTGACGTCCAGGAGCCGCGCGGTGTTGTCGGCGCGCTCGATGGCCAGTCCCAGCCGGATGAACTGATAGGAATCGCGGCGCAGCATCGTGCCTTCCCAAGCGCCGCGAAAGGCGTTGGCCCGCGACTTCACCCAGTCGACGATTTCGCGCAGACCGTCGGGACCGCTGCGCGCATTTTCCACGACGTCGCGGGCAAGCCAGGTGTCGTTCACCGCCGCCCAGGTGTCGGTGTTCAACACGGCGCGCTCGACGCGCGCATTAGCGCGCGCCTGATCCATCGCCGAGGCGATGCTGGAGGGATTGTTCGGATCAAGCGTCATGAACTCGATCACGCGCTCGGAGGTGACCTTGTCATAGACGGCGTCGAAGGCCTCCTTGCAGCCCGCCGCGACGAGCAGCGATTCCCACTCATTGCCGGCTGCGACGCCCGTGCTCGCAAGGGCGGTCATGCGCGCGGCGGAATCGAGCAGACGCGCGACATAGTCCGTGCGCTCCACATAGCGCGCGAGCCAGTAATGGTTCATGGCGGTGCGGCTCAGCATCGCGCCGTCTCCATACGGATTTCGTCAAGCGTTCCCCTCATGACGCGTCCGCCTTCACGCCGCGCAACACCCAAGTGTCCTTGGTGCCGCCGCCCTGGCTTGAATTGACGACCAGCGAGCCCTCGCGCAGCGCAACGCGTGTCAGGCCGCCCGGAATGATGCGCGTCGTCTCGCCTGACAGAACGAAGGGGCGCAAATCGACATGGCGCGGCGCCACGCCCTGATCGACATAAGTCGGGCTGGTCGAGAGCGCGAGCGTCGGCTGAGCGATATAGCGCTCTGGATAGGTCTCAACGATCTTGGCGAAGGCGGCGCATTCCTCCTTGGTGGAGGTCGGGCCGACCAGCATGCCGTAGCCGCCAGAACCGTGAACGTTTTTCACGACCATGTCCTCAATATTGGCGAGGACGTGAGAGCATTGCGCAGGGTCGGAGCAATCCCATGTCTCCACATTCGACAGGATCGGTTCCTCGCCCAGAAAGAAACGCACCATCTCTGGAGTGTACGGATAAATGGATTTGTCGTCTGCTATACCTGCGCCGGGCGCGTTGACCAGCGTTACATTGCCGAGCCTGTAAACCGCCATGATGCCAGCAACGCCGAGCGCTGAATCGTGGCGGAAGGCGAGGGGGTCGAGATAGTCGTCATCGATGCGCCGATAGATGACGTCGACGCGTTTGCGCCCCTCCGTCGTGCGCATAAAGACATAGCCGTTCTCAACAACGAGGTCTGGTCCTTCGACGAGTTCGACGCCCATCTCGTCGGCCAGAAAGGCGTGCTCGTAATAGGCGCTGTTATACCGACCCGGCGTCAGAACCACGATGGTCGGGTTGGGCCCGGCGCGCGCCGGGGCTGCTTCCTGCAAGGTTTCAAACAGCGCGATCGGATAATTGTCGACCGGCGCGATATCGAGCGCGGAGAAAAGCTCCGGGAACAGCCGGATCATCGTCTCGCGGTTTTCCAGCATGTAGGAAACGCCCGACGGCGTGCGGCAATTGTCTTCAAGCACGTAGAAATCACTGGCGCCGGTGCGCACGATGTCGACGCCGCAAATATGCGTGTAAAGCCCGCGCGCAACGTCGAGACCCTGCATCTCGGCGAGAAAAGCAGGGTTCATCAGAATTTTTTCTTCCGAGATTTTCCCTGCACGAATGAACTCGCGCTCATGATAGACGTCGTGCAGAAACGCGTTAAGCGCGCGCACGCGCTGATCGAGGCCGGCTGAGAGTTGCTCCCATTCCGCCATGTCGAGCACGCGGGGGATGATGTCGAATGGGATGAGGCGCTCCGCGCCTGCGGTTGCATCATCATAGACGGCGAAGGTCACGCCCAGGCGGCGAAACAAGCCCTCGGCGGCCGCCGTTTTCAGGTCGAGGATTTCATTCGGCGTTCGATCGAGCCAGGATTTAACGGCTTCGTATGGCGCGCGCACAGCGCCGTCATGCCCGTTCATCTCGTCGAAATAAGAAATCCGTCACCCCCGTCTACGGCGTATTGCGCGCGAAAATGCGCGCTTCTCCCTCAGCCTAGCATATTCGTTTTGCGCTGCAACATTGCTGGCGCAGTCGGCCGAGATCGTGTCTTGGTCAGACCGAAACAGCGTCGATTAATATCATCGTGCACTGAGCTATCGGCGGTTGCGCGATGCTCGGATAATTGCGCGAGTCACGGCTCGTCGAAGGAACAGCACGGCGTCACGTCACCTCCGGAATTATCGACATACTGGCCGTCATCCGGCGCGACATAACCGTCGAGAAACTCACCGATCTCGACTGCGCCTTCTTCACAGGCATCGCCGGCGAACATCTCGGTTGCGCCGGGCGCAGCCGTATCAATGATCGTCATCGCCACCGGCCCGTCATAATAATGCGCGCCATAGCCCTGTTGGCTGACCAGCACATAGCGCCTCTCGCCGGCGCTCCAGCGCAGATCGCGCAAGTTCTGTGCCCGGACTAATGCTGACTCGACGCCGGGCGTTTCAAAGCGGACATAGGTTTCGCCATCATGTTCAACGATGGCGAGCGTGTAGCCGCCGTCGAGTTGCGCCTGGCAATTGCCCTCGCCGAAGCCGGTGCGCCAGAAATCCGCCAGATTGGGGTCGTGCGGCGCACAGGATACGAATCGCAGATCGCAGTGAAACGAACTCGTCAGACCTCTGGCGGAGACGTTACCAAGTTCGTCCTCCTGCGCAGCGGCGCCGAAGGTGATGAGGGCGGCTGAAATTGCTGCAAAACCCAAGCGGGACATGGCGCTCACCTCACAAGCTTTTGAGGGCAGCCTAGCTGGTTTTACGGCGCCAGTGGGGCGGATTTCGTCGTTTGCTTGGAGGCGCGTCATAGATTGGCGCGCTTCTGCGCGATAGGCTCGCCGCTGACCGAAGCGGCTTCTTCGATGTGTGCCTTATGAGAATTCTGACCCGAATGCTGAGCGCCGCCGTGCTCGCATTGTTTTCGGCTTCAGCCGCGCTTGCGCAGACCGGCGAACGCCTGGCGCTATTGATCGGCAATGAGGATTATCCGGCGGAAGTGGGCGCGTTGTCTCGCCCGCACGATGACGTCGCAGAGCTTCAGACAGCGCTCGAAACGGCGGGTTTCAGCGTCACTGCGCTGCGCGACGCTGACCGTGAAGCGATCCTGAACGCGGTCGATAGCTTTTCCGCGGCCCTCGATGCGGGTGGTGAAGAGACGATCGGTTTTTTCTATTTCGCCGGTCATGGCGCCTCAGGCGACGTCGCCGGCATTCGCCGCAATTTTCTCATTCCCGCCGGTGCGACGATCACCGATCCGCGCCAGTTGCAGTTGCGTGGCGTGCGTCTGGATGAGCTGATCGGCGCTTTGTCATCGACATCGGCAGGCGCGGTGTTCGTCGTTTCGGACGCCTGCCGCAATACGCTGCAATGGGCCGGCGAACGCGGACCCGATCGTGGTTTCGTGGTGGAGGGTCGCCGCAATGGGTTGTTCATCGCGCATGCAACGGCGGAGGGCGCAACAGCGCCTGATGATGGCGCTTTCGCTTCCGCGCTCGCCGCGCGTTTGACCGAGCCTGCGACCTTTGCGGAGCGCGCTTTCACTCTCGCGTTCCGCGACGTGCGCGAGACGCGTGAGAATTACCGCTTGCCGACGATCTCCGGCGCGCTGGTCTCGGATTTCTGCTTCATCAGCTGTCCGGATACGGAGGTTGCAGAGAGCGAGAGCCCGCCTGATCTCCTGGCTTTTGGGGCGGCCATCCTCGCCAATGACGCCGAGGCGTTCGAGAGCTTTCTGAGCGCGTTCCCGGAAAGCGCTTTCGCTGATGACGCGCGGACGCGGCTGGCTGCCCTGGCGCCGAGAGATGTGACACCGAGCGATGCCGCGTCTGTCGATGAAGTGGAGAGCGATGACGGCGCTGATGATGCTGAAGCGGAGCGCGCGCGAATCCAGGCGGCCCAGACGGCGCTGGCTGCGATGGGCTATGCGGCGGGCTCGGCCGATGGTCAGCTGGGCGCCCGCACGCGCGCCGCCCTTGAGGCGTTCTCGCGCGACGCCGGCTTCATCATCGAACCGCCGATCAATGACGCGGACGTCGCCGCATTGCGCGAAGCGCGCGCCGCCGGACGGCGAGCCACACCGCCGGACGAAAGCTCAGAGGACGCCACGGTCAGCCCCGCCGCGGCGGTGAGGCGGCGGTGTGACGATGAGGGGGATGGCGCTGCGTGCACGGAGTTCGCTGTGCAATACGCGTCGAGCGAGGCGCAGCAGGTCGAGTATTTCGGCGTGGCCTGCAGATTAAGCGATGCCGCAGGTTGTGCGCGTTTCGGTCTGGCGCACCAGTTCGGTCTTGGCGGTCTCAATGTCGATCTCGACGCGGCGCGCAATTTCTATGATAGCGCCTGCGAAGAGGGCGACGCATTCGGCTGCGCACAGTTGGGCGACATGTACCGCACCGGCGAGGGCCTTCCAGCCGACGCCGATCAGGCGGTCGCATATTTCCGGCGCGCCATGGCGCTTGACCCGGAAGGCGCGACAATCGCGGCGAGCCGGCTCGAAGCGCTTGGCGAGGCGCCCTGATCAGCCGTCGGCTGCAGTGTCGCTTGCGGCAGGTTCAGGGCAGGCGAGCGGACGGCCTGAATCGCGGCGATGAAACTCGATGCGCCGCACCAGGAGGTCGCCCACGGTATCGTCGCGCTCGACATGCAGAACGGCGTTATAGTCCTGAGCCGGACGATATGTCCGCCAAGCTTCGAGCCGATCGAAAGCCATATTGACTGTCAGATTGACGAGGGCCGCGCCGAAATCGCGGTCGCCGGCGGTCGGCGCGCAGGCGATGTTTTCACCGCCCGTGTCGCGAATGCGCGCCAGCCAGAAGACGATGCGCTTCGAGTTCGGTCCCGGACGCGCGGTGGACGCAACGTCGGCCAGCGGGATGGCGCCGCCTTCCACTGCGAGCAGGATCGGATCGATTGCGTTGTCCATCGATGCGTTGAGGTCGAGGTCGAACTGATCGGTTTCGGCATAGCGCAGTCGCGAGCTCGGACGCCCCGAACCGCTGCCGGCGATCAGATCCACGCCGCGGCAGATGGCATTGGTTTCAATCTCGATATCGCCGATGGCGGCGTCGCAGCCGGCGGGCGCGAGCGTGTTGACCGCCTCGGCTGTGCCGCCGGTGATCAGCGAGCCCGACGACGTGGTCTGGCACGCAGTGACGGCAAGCCCGGCCAGCCCGAGCGCGATGAATGTCCTATGCATGGCGTTCTCCCCTGATGCCCCGTTTCCAACGTGTGCTGCGCAGTGATGTTCGGTTGCGCAGCCGCGCCTTATTCCTCCACCACGTAGTCGAAGACGCCAAGCGCCCATCCGTCTAACGAGAGACCGCGTGCGCCATTTTCCGCATCTTCGACGGCCTCGGCGTTTTGTTCGTCATCTGAAGCCTCGCCGCGCGCGCCCACATTCTGCGCGATCTGTTCGAGAATGTTCATGGCGTACTCGACCGGCTCGGCCTCCACGTCGATGCCGCGATGGCGCTCGCCGGCGTTCGGCTCTGGAAAGACTGTTAGGTCGATCGGAAAATCTTCCGGCGTCACGATGGCGACCAGCCGGCTCGGTCCCAATGGCTCAACGACGGGAAAGCGCATGCGAACGCCGTATTGCTCCGGCGCGGGCGGCAGCGTGACGGTTGCGCCAGCCTCGATCAGTCCGGCGCGTTCGGGGTCCATGAAGCGGTTCGGAAAGAGATGCGAGACCTCGCCGTCGGCGTTGATGTCTAGAAAGATCAACCGGCCTGCGATCTCTGAGGTGATTTCAAACCGCGCTTCTTCGCCGACGCGCACGATCTGTCGGTCTTCGTCGCCGATCATGACGCGAATGTCGACGCGCCCCTCAGCCGGGGCCAGCAGCTCCTGAATGGCGGCGAATGTCTCGTCGACGGCCTGGCGCGCATCTTCGGGCGGGTTGAGCGGCGCAAGCGCGTCGGGTGCGTATTGGGTGATGAACTCAGCGGCCGCAGCGATGCGCGCATAAACGCCGTATGCGTCGCGCTCTGCACAACCGCGCCCCCAACTCACGACGCCGATTTGAACCGCGCAACCACGTGCATCGCGCGCGACCAGCGGGCCGCCGCTATCGCCTTGACACGAATCCGTCGCGACATTGTCCGTGTTCAAACCAGACTGATAGCCAGCGCAAATGTGATCGGATTCTTCGATGCGCGTATTGAACGGCGGCTGTCCGTATGTTCTCGAACAATCCATATGTGAAACTGTCGGCACCTGGGCGTAGAGCAGGCGGGACGAACCCGAGGTCGTCATGCGGTTGTCGCGGCCGCGCGCCACGGACATGGGCTCGCCGGTGGCGCCGAAGCCCGCCACGAAAGCGCGCGCATCAGCGCCGCTGAAATCTCCGGAGAGGTCCAGGCGCGCGAGCGGCCCGTCCCAGGGGCGGTCGAGCCTCACGAGCGCGAAATCATTGCGCGGCGGGCTTGAGGGCGTGCTCGCCGCATAGTCGGGGTGGTTGATGATTTCCGCGACGCCGAAGACGTTGTCCTCGCTGACTTGCGTGACGTCGCTCGCTCCGATGACGACTTGCGCCGGTCCGCTGAGCACGCCGGTCTCCATCAGCGTGCTCCAGACGAACCGCCCGTCGCGCTCCCGGATTGATGCGGTGCAATGCGCCGCCGTCAAAACCAGGTCCGGCGCGATCACCGCGCCGCCGCATTGATACGAAATCGCCCCGCTGATCAGGTCGTCGATGCGCAGGGCCGCAAAGCTCGGCCATTCCCCGAGATCGGCGAGATTGCCGCCGACGACGCGGTCGCCGCTCGGCGGAGTGACGCGCACGCATTCCTGGGCAGATGAGCCCGATGCGAGCCAGAGCGAAGCGCTCACGATGACGGCGAAAAAACGCTTTGACTTCATGGCCCCCGTTCCGATCGCACGAAGCACGTGGTTCAGCTTCTCAATTTTGAGGCGAAAGCTAAAGGTGGAATGAGACTGAAGATTGACGCTCACTCGCCCAAAAGAGGCATGGAGATCCTGTGGGCGAATCGAAGACGCGCGCGCGCAGACGGTGATATTTCACCTCTCATTCGTCTTTGCAGCAGCGGTGGCGGCCATGAATCTGGTCAGAACTCTCATATTGGCGTCGTTCGTGATGTCGGCGCCGGCGGCGTTCGCGCAGTCCGTGCCGCAGCTTGATGCGCAGCGCGTGGCGACGTCATTCCTGCTCAATCTGGAGCTGGAGGACTATGACGGCGCCTATGAGCTGTTTGCTGAGGATGTCCGTAACCTGATGGAAGACCAGGCGTTTCGCGCGGACATGACCCGTTTGGCGGCGCGTCTTGGCGGGCCGTCGCGTGAACGCAGGCTGATAAATGCAGCGCCGCGCAGCGCGGTGCCCGGACCAAATGGCGAGCCCATTCTCGGCGAGTTTATCGGTCTGCAGTTCGAGACCGAATATCCTGCGGGTCGCTTCCAGGAAAATATAATGGTTAAAAGAGAATCCGGTGAATGGTCCGTGGTCGGCTTCTTTTGGGCGCCGTCGTCTCTGTAACCGCGCCGCGCCCGCGTGCGCTGAGCCGCTCAGTGTTGGCTGTGACGCAATCGCCAGATGCGGTCTAGCGCGGTCACTGCTTCCTCGCGTGAATCGAATTTGATGACGGCGCAGTCTTCGGTCTCGCTGGTCCAGATTTCGAGGCGCGCCGCGCCGGTCTCCTCGTCGATCACGTCTACGCGTCTGATCGGCATACGCCCCTCTCAGATTCGACCGTATGCGCACGCCTAAAGATGCGTGCGCGCGATCGACATAAACGGCCAGACACGCGTGCGTGTCCGGTCGCTTGCTTAACCCAACCCACACGCAGTGTCCTCAGCTCCGCGGCTGCGGTCATTAAACAAAGTGCGCAATCTCAATATCTTCGCGCAAACGCGACGAAGCGCGCGGACGCACGCGCACTCGGTTTCGCTTTGCAAGCGTTTTTGGACATTTCGAAAAGCTGAGCACGCCGCTCAATCACTCTCCCAATGGGTGAAACGCCTTGGCCGCGCGAGACTTGTTAATAAAGTTTACCTCCGCGGGCGGCCAGCAGCGGCGCAGCCGCACGCGTCGTACGTCGACGTTTCGTGCGCGCTGAGGGTCGAACCTGATGGACCAGCCTCATTATTCACATGAGAGCGCTGAGCGCGGCCGCGCTCAAAGAGGCCGCGCGGCGAAGGCGTTTGAGTTCGACGAAGAATTTGATCGCCATCGCGTTTCCGAACGCCTGTTGGCGCGCGGCCAGCGCGTTTTTTCGCAGGGCCAGGATCTCGACTGCCTCTATCTCGTTCGACGCGGCTGGGTGGCGCTCGAGCATGTCTTGCCCGACGGCCAGCGCCAGATCGTCGATTTTGCGCTGCCGGGCGCGATCATCGGTCATCAGCTCGACGCGGACGGGCATGCGCCGCACAGCGCGGAATGTTTGTCGGATTGCTGGCTGCTATTGTTCAATCGCAGCCAGTTCTTCGAGCTCGTCCAATCCGACCCGCGCGTCGATGCGGCCTATCGCAACATGGTGCTCGACGATCTCGAGCGCGCGCATGATCAACTGTCCAATGTCGCGCGCAGATCCGGGGCCGGCAAAATCGCCCATCTCATCATCAAGCTGATGGATCGCGCAGCGGGCGCGGGAGGCGGCGTCGATGAGACCCGGCTGCCATTGACCCAGGGTCAGCTCGCAGCAGCGCTCGGGATCACCAATGTCTATGTCAGCCGCATGGTGAAATCGATGCGCCAGGACGGCCTGATCGCCTGGCGACGCGGCGCGCTGGAAGTGCTCGACCCCAAGCGGTTGCGCGCCATGGCGGCGGGCGCCTGATTGCGCATGCAGGCCGGGCGAGGCTAAGACCGCGCCTGTGAGCGAGAAGTCTGACTATTCTGACCTGACCCAGCTTGGCGGTGCGGCCGAACAGCCCGCATCGCCTGATGAGGCGCGTCTTGAACGCGTCGCCAATCCGTCGCGCGAACATCCTTATCTCGTGCGCTTTGTCTGTCCGGAATTCACCTCGCTTTGCCCGGTGACCGGCCAGCCCGATTTCGCGCATTTCGTCATCGACTATGCGCCGAACGATTGGATCGTCGAATCCAAATCGCTGAAGCTGTTTTTGACGGCGTTTCGCAATCACGCCGCCTTTCATGAAGGCTGCACCAATATGATCGCGGACCGGCTGCAGGACGCCATTGCGCCGACATGGCTGCGCGTCGGCGGCTATTGGTATCCGCGCGGCGGCATACCGATCGATGTCTTCGTGCAGCGCGGCGCA
>JAUIEH010000520.1 GCA_030428405.1 Alphaproteobacteria bacterium | reverse complement strand
GCCGCCGCCGCCAGAATGAGCTGCATCCGCATAAAGAGCCTCCCCGCGCTTGATCGCTGGCTGCACGCTGACGGAAACGGCCGGCTTGCTCAAGCGGGCTGCGACGGATTGGACGTGCGCAGCGACCGGGCTTAGAGACGTAGGACGCGCCTGCGCGCCCCACATTGCGCATTGTGTTGAGCGAGCATGAATTATCGCCACGCCTTTCACGCCGGCAATTTCGCGGATGTGCTCAAGCACGCCGTCTTTGCTTTCGCGCTGCAGAGGCTCGCCAAAAAGGACAAGCCCTTCGCCGTCATGGACACTCATGCCGGCATTGGCTGGTATGATCTTGACGCAGATGAAGCGCGCCGCTCGCCGGAATGGCGCAATGGCGTTGAAAAGCTCTGGAACGCAACGCCGCCTGAGGCCGCAGCGGAATTGCTCGCGCCTTATCTGAGCGTGCTCAAGGCGACCAACCCGGACGGCGCGCTGCGCCTTTATCCCGGCTCGCCCGCCATCGCCGCCGAGCTTGCGCGCGACCAGGACCGCCTGACATTTTGCGAACTGCATCCCGACGACGCGGCGACGCTTGGCGCGCGTTTTCAGCCCGATGCGCGCGTGCGCGTTGAAGCGGCGGACGGCTATGCGCGCCTGAAGGCGCTTACGCCGCCGCCGGAGCGTCGCGGCGCGGTCATCGTCGATCCGCCCTTCGAACATGTCGATGAAATGTATTTCCTCGCTCGCGCCGCGCGCGAAGCGATTGAGCGCTGGCCGACGGGCACGTTTATTTTCTGGCGTCCACTGAAGGATTTATGGGCGGCGGAGCGCTTCGACGTCTCGCTGGCGGAGTGGCTGTTGATGGAAAAAGAGCTTGCGCCGGAAAAGCTTCTGCGCGCCGATTTCTGGGTTCGCGAGCCCGGCGGCGAAGGACCGCTCGCCGGGGCGGGCGTCGTGGTCGTCAATCCGCCCTACGGACTGGAGGAGGGCTTGCTCGCCTTCCTGCCCTGGGCGTGCGAATTGTTCAAACAGGACGAAGGCGCGGGCTGGCGGCTCGATGGCGCGTTTACGGACGATTCGCTCACCGTCGATGAATTCTAGGCGGCGCGCTCGTTGTCGTGTTCATGTTCGGGATGCGCGCTCGGTCCCGGGTGCAGGAAATGCTCGCGCTCAATGCCCCAGATGAGCGCGAGCGCAGAAAGCCCGCATACGGCGCCGCCGACCGCGAGCGGCATCGCGGTGCCGTCGTAAAACCCGCCCGTAACGCCGCCGGCGATGGCGGCGATCGTCGTCGACATGAAGCCCTGCATCGAAGCGCCGGCGCCGGCCACTTTGGAAAGCGGCTCCATGACGATGGCGGTGAAGTTCGACCCCAAAAAGCCGATCAGGAACACCGCGCCGCTTATGCCGATCATGAACAGCCAGAAGGGCTGGAAGCCCAAGAGCGCGCAGATGGCGTGCGTCGTCGTGATGGCGGCGAATGCCACAAGCGCGCGATGGGACAAAAGGCGCATGCCCAGTCGCTCGACCAGGGCGGCGTTGGTCAGATTTGAGAACACGAGGCCGGCAGCGGGAATGGCGAATACGATGGGGAAGATGACGGGGCCGACCGCGTAAGTCTGTGTGAAGACTTGGTGGGATGCGCTGATGAAGCCGATCAGCGCGCCGAAAACGAGCCCGGTCGCGGCCATATAGGCCATCGATTTCCATTGCCGGGCGACGCGGCCGTAATTCTGCAAGACCGGCCTCAGCCCGCCGCCGGCGCGATTTTCCGGCGCCAGCGTTTCGGGCAGACGCAGATAGACCCAAAAAAAGCTCGCCAGTCCCGCCAGCAATAGCGCGCCGAAAATCACGCGCCATCCGGCCGAATAGAGAATGACCGAGCCGATCGCGGGCGCGAGTATCGGCGCGACCATGAAGATCATCATCGCCAGCGACATGACCCGCGCCATGGTGCGGCCTTCATGCAGGTCGCGCACGACGGAGACGGTGACGACGCGTGTCGCGGCTGCGCCGACGCCCTGCAGCGCGCGCGAGGCCAGCAATAATTCAAACGAACTTGCGAACACGGCCAGCACGCTGCCGAGCGCATAAAGGCCGAGCGCGAACAACAACGTGGCGCGTCGTCCGTATCGGT
>JAUIEH010000519.1 GCA_030428405.1 Alphaproteobacteria bacterium | reverse complement strand
TGGCCGTATTGATCCCGACCAGCTGGCCCTGGGAGTCCACCAGCGCGCCGCCGGAATTGCCGGGATTAAGCGCGGCGTCGGTCTGGATGACGTCTTCGATGAGACGGCCGGCCGCGCTGCGCAAAGTACGTCGCAACGCCGAGACGACGCCCACGGTCACGGTCGTTTGCAGACCGAGCGGGTTGCCGATGGCTATGGCGAGCTGGCCGACGCTCAGCCGCGCGGAATCGCCGAGGTCGACAAAAGCGTGCTTGCCCTGAGGAACGCGCACGAGCGCGAGATCGGTCTCCGGGTCGCGGCCGACCACTTCGGCGCGCGCAGTCTGAGCGTCGTGCAGCACCGCTTCGATTTCTTCAGCGCCATCGACGACGTGGTCATTGGTCAGCGCATAACCGTCCGAGGTGAAGATGACCGCCGAGCCGACGCCGTCAAAAGCGTCCTCGCGCGCATTGCGCCGGCTGACCCGGCGCAGACCGATCACCGCGGGCGAAACTTTCTCGGATGCGGAAATCACGACCGATGAGAACGCGTCATGGCCGCGCGAATCGGGGCGCGGCGCGAGGTCGACGTCCTCATCCGCGCCCTTCAGGCCGCGTTTCGCTTTCCTGCGTCCGAACATAGTTGTGGATTTAAGACGACGCGCGCCCGCGCGGAAGGGCTGCGCCGTCATGCAATACGTGAAAACGAGCGCGCACTTCCCGCATCCGGTTAACTTTGTTGCTGAGGCGGGCGTTTTCGCGCTTGAGCGAAAAAAGCTAAGCTCTTGAAATGACGGCGGCGCCTGAACGATTCGAACTTTCGACCCTGCGCGATCCGCAGTTCTGGCGCGATATCGGCGATCAGCTCTCCGAAGGTTTGCGCGAGCAAATTCTCACCATCGACGCCGTTCTGGCGTTTTCCGCCATCGCCGGCGCGCTGCTGGTCGCGGGCCTGATCCGCCCGATTTTGCTGCGCCTCATCAGCGTCATCATCCAGCGCACGCCGCTCGCGCGACTTGGACCGGACGCCTACGCTCACATCCGCGCGGTGCTAACGCCGCTCATCGTGCTGGCCTGTCTGATCGCTGCGCAGTCCTCGCTCTCAGCGCTTGAGCGCGACACCTCAATCGTCCAGATCGCGACCAATCTCGCCGCCGCCTGGCTGGTCATCCGGCTGGTGACGCGCTTCATCCGAGATGCGTTCTGGGCGCGCACATTCGCGACCGTGGCCTGGATCGGCGCCGCGCTGAATATTTTCGGCGTGCTCGCGCCGATGGCGCAGCTGCTCGACGCCATCGGCTTTGAAGCCGGCGATACGAGGTTGTCGCTGCTCATGCTGCTGCGCGCTGCAGTGGTCGTGGTGATCCTGTTCGCGCTCGCCGCCTGGCTTTCGGCCGAGTTGCGCCGGCGCATCATGTCGATCCCGCGGCTTGAGCCGAGCGTGCGCATTCTCGCCGCCAAGACGGTGCAGGTCGCGCTGATCGCCGCCGCCATCGTGCTGGGTCTGACAACGATGGGCGTCGACCTGTCCGCCTTCGCTTTATTCGGCGGCGCCATCGGTCTCGGCATCGGCTTCGGCCTGCAGCAGATCTTCGCCAATCTCGTTTCGGGCGTGATCTTGCTGCTCGACCGGTCAATCAAGCCGGGAGACGTCGTCGAGGTCGACGACACCTATGGCTGGGTCAACTCGCTCGGCCTGCGCTATGTGTCCGTCATCACCCGCGACGGCCATGAGCATCTCATCCCGAATGAGAAGCTCATGATCGAAAAGGTCGTGAACTGGTCGTTCTCGAACAAGGCGGTGCGCGTCAAGCGCTCGATCGGCATCTCGTATAATTCCGACGTGCCCAAGGCGATGCAGCTCGTGGCCGAAGCCGCTGGCCAGGTCGACCGCGTGCTCAAAGTGCCTGGTCCCAAATGCCTGTTGCGCGGCTTTGGCGACAGTTCGGTGGATCTGGAAGTCCGGTTCTGGATTTCCGACCCGGAAAACGGCGTCAACGCAGCGGCGAGCGACGTCTTGTTGAAGATCTGGGAGACGTTCCACGAGAACGGCGTCGAAATCCCCTATCCGCAACGCGACCTGCATTTGCGCTCGGGCGAGGTCCTCAACGTCCGCATGCAGGAGGTCGGCGCCAGCGAG
>JAUIEH010000037.1 GCA_030428405.1 Alphaproteobacteria bacterium | reverse complement strand
GCTCGCTCGGCGCCACGGCGGACATCTCCGGCACGTGGAGCTTCCGCACAACGGATTATTACAATTTCGGCTGCCGCATGGACGGCCAGGTCGTGTTGCAGCCAACCGAAGAGGAAGGCGTCTATGCCTGCTTCATGGTGGCGGAGGAAAATTGTCCCGGCGTCGGGCGCGGTCTTTATATCGCGCGCCAGACCTGTCAGGGCGACCGCGACGGCGCGGAGCTTCGCATCACCTCCGAAGTGGTTTCGGTCAATCCGCCGACGACGAGCTATTATCCCGACAATTTCAGCGTCACGATCATCGACGACGCCGAGATGCTGGGCCGTCTTTTGTCGTATGAGCTCGACACCTCCGTTGAGTTCTATCGCGGGCCAGGCCCCGTTTCCTGACGCAGACTTTGTCCGTGAACGCAGATATTGACCGTCTAAAACTCCCTGCCGAAACCGTGCTCATTCTCGGCGCCGGACTGGCCGGGCTGTTCCTGGCGCTGCGTCTTGCGCCCCGCCCCAGCTTGGTGCTCGCATCAAGCCCGCCCGGCGAGGCCGCATCCAGCGCCTGGGCGCAAGGCGGCGTGGCCGCCGCTCTCTCCAAAGATGATACGCCAGATGAACATCTCGCCGACACGATCGCGGCGGGCGACGGCCTCGTCGACGCCGCTGCAGCGCGCGCCTTGTGCGAAGACGGACCAGCCCTCGTGCGCTATCTCGCCGAGCTAGGCGCCCCCTTCGACCGCGACGCCGAAGGCGAATTCATCCTCAATCTAGAGGCCGCCCATTCGCGCGCGCGCGTCGCCCGGGTCGGCGGCGATCAGGCCGGCGCCGCCATTATCGCGACCGTGTCTGAAGCTGCGCGCGCGCAAGGTTCGATCGAGTTCATGTTTGGGTGGCGCGCCGTCAGCCTGATCCAGCGCGAGGACGGCCGCGCCGGCGGCGTCTTGTGCGCCGACAGATCGGGCCGAGCGCTTGCGCTTGAAGCGAACGAAACCGCCATGGCGCTCGGCGGCGTCGGCGGATTATTCGCGGTCACGACAAATCCAACCGGCGCGCGCGGCGACGCCGTGGCCATGGGGGCGCGCATCGGCGCGACCGTCGCCGATCCTGAATTCGTCCAGTTTCATCCGACCGCCATCGATGTCGGCGTCGACCCCGCTCCGCTCGCAACCGAAGCGCTGCGCGGCGCCGGCGCGGTTCTCATCGACCGCCACGGCGAACGGCTTCTGCCCGATGACCTTGCGCCGCGTGACCTCGTGGCGCGCGCCGTCCATGTCGCCAGCCAGTCCGAACGCGGCGCGTTTCTCGATGCGCGCGCCGCCGTTGGAGATGCGTTCCCGCAAGCCTTTCCAACCGTATACGCAACATGCGTGAAGGCCGGACTCGATCCGCGCAGCGCCCCCATCCCCGTAGCGCCGGCGGCGCATTATCACATGGGCGGCGTCGCAACGGACAAGGATGGTCGCACGTCTGTGCCCGGACTATGGGCGTTCGGCGAATGCGCAAGCACAGGCGCGCATGGCGCAAACCGGCTGGCGTCGAACTCCCTCCTGGAAGCGCTGGTCACGCCCGCCCGCGCGGCCGAGCGTTTGCGCGAACTGGACCCACCGGCATATGCGCCTGCCGGCGTCCCCGAAGCGCCGCAGCGCCCGCAAGCAGAAGCGCTTGTCTCGCTGCGCGCCGCAATGGCGCGTCATGCGGGTGTGGCGCGAGACGCGGCCGGGCTGACCACGTTGATCGAAGAGCTGGAGCGGCTGGCGAAGGCCTATGGCCCTTTCAACGCGGCCCTGTCTGCCCGCTTCATCGCGACGGGCGCTCTCCTGCGCGAGGAAAGCCGCGGCGCACATGCGCGCTCCGACTTCCCGGCCAAGTCCGAGCCCGCGCAGCACTCGTTTCTGCGTCTGGACCGCGACGGCGACATCGTCGCAGCGCCTGCGCCCCATTTCCCGCCTTCCGCCGTAACGCCGACACGGGCTATCTGAGCCCCGTCCTTTGCAGCTGCAAACACACGAGACCGATATGAGCGCGCGCATCCCCGCCGTCGAACTGCCTACGCTCAACGCCCACATCATCGAGGCCGCGGCGCGCCGCGCGCTTGAAGAAGACTTGGGCGAACTCGGCGATGCAACATCTGAGGCCGCCATCTCGCCAGAGACGCGCCTGCGCGCTGCGATCCGGACGCGCAAGCCCGGACGCGTCGCAGGCGTCGACGTCGCGCGCGCCGTCTTCGCGCTCGCGGACGAAGACATCATTTTTGAGGTCGAAGCGCCTGATGGCTGCGACGTCGCCGCGCTCGACACCATCGCCGTCGTGGACGGCCCCGCCATCGCCGTTCTGGCTGCGGAACGATCCGCGCTGAATTTCATCGGCCGGCTTTGCGGCGTCGCCACGCTAACGCGCTCATATGTCGAGGCGGTCGACGCGACGATGGCGCGCATCACCGGCACGCGGAAGACCACGCCTGGCCTGCGCGCGCTCGAGCGTCACGCCATTCGCGCAGGCGGCGGCGTGCCCCACCGCTTCGGTCTGGGCGACGCCATCTTGATCAAGGACAACCACATCGCAGCCGCCGGCGGCGTCGACGCCGCGCTGATGGCGGTGCGCGCACGCGCCGGCCACATGGTCCATGTCAGCGTCGAAGTCGACAGTCTCGACCAGCTCGCCGTCGCGCTGCGCTACAGCCCGGACGTGGTCCTGCTCGACAATTTTTCTCTCGATGACATGGGCAAAGCCGTGCGACTTGTGGGCGGCCGCTGCACGGTCGAGGCTTCAGGCGGGGTCTCGCTCGATACGGTTCGCGCCATCGCTGAAACTGGCGTGGACGTCATATCCGTGGGCGCATTGACCCATTCCGCACCCGCATTGGATGTCGGTCTGGACGCGATCGACTAAGCGACGCGCAGGCTCAAGAATATCGGTAGACGGCGTGGGGCCGCGGCTTAGGCGCCGCGGCGACCGCGCGCTTCTTCGCTTGTCGGGAAGCGATAGAAAATATGCGTGCCGATGGTCCGCGTATGGACAAGACGCGGCGCCCAGAACGGCGACACATAATTGGCGTGGTAGTGCGTCGCATCGTCCGTCACAGGACCCGACAGGCCCAGAAAAGCGTGCGCCGCAATGCGCTGCGCAGTTTCCCAGGACGAGCCCGAACGCGGACGGCGCACTTCCGAGCCGTCGCAGGTGAAGCTGAACTGGCAGCTCGCCCGCGTGCCGTAAATGGAGAGGCCCGTCGAACGGTCCGTGCCCTCATAAACGACGTCGCAGACATTGTTCGGGTAAAGCCGATGGCGCACGCGGTTAAGGATGACTTCGGCCACCGCGAGCTGGCCCATCATGCTTTCGTTGCGGGATTCGTAGAAAATCGCCGTCGCCAGACAATCGATTTCGCGGCTCTGACGGCTCGCGATCTGAAAGTGCACCGGCGTGAAAGTCTGGAACGGAGACCAGGCGTCACGATCGGCGCCACGCTCCCCTGCACGCCGCGAAGCGAGCGAGGCGTAGCGAGAATCTCCGGAAACGCCTTCCGAATCGTCATATGATTCCAGAAATGCGCGAGCGGTCAGACGCCACTCATGGCTTTCGGTTTGCTGTTCGGCGCGGGCCTGAACGATGGGCGCGGCGACAGCGACAACGGCGACCGCGCCAAAGCTGCACGCAGCGCGCGCAGCCAGTCGCCGGGTCTCGCCATCGGCAAGTCTTTCAAGCATGCGTGAGGGCCTCAATACAGCCAACGCGGTTAAAAGCGTTGCCCATACTTGACGTGATTCGCTGAAGAGCGCGTTAACCGCCCACAGAAATGACGCAGAGCCACACGCGCCGAAAACGCGGCGCGACGCCCAATTCATCACCATTCTCCCGGCGCGACTCTCAGCTGACGCCGAAGTGCGCGCTCATGGTTTCTCCTGTCAGGCGGGGCCGCTACACCCCTGCGGTCAATCGCCTTCCCTCGAGGGCTGACCGCTCGATCCCGTTCCTGGGACCGCCCATCCGCTGCAAGCAGCGCGCCGATCGCCTATTTTCGAGCGCGCAAGCTTGCTTGCGCCGCCGAAAGGCGAGCGATTGGGAGTCTATAGGGAGAGCAAGATACGTAGTCCAGACCCACTTCGTCACAGAAGTCAACCGAAGATGGGTCGCCGCCATGCTCGCCGCAAATGCCGAGCTTGAGGCCGGATTTCACCGTACGGCCACGCGCCGCGGCCAGTCGGATAAGGTCGCCTACCCCTGATTTATCAAGGGTTTGGAACGGGTCGCGCTCGATCAAACCGCCATCGACATAAGCGCTCATGAAGCGTGCGGAATCGTCCCGGCTGAGGCCCAAAGTGGTCTGTGTCAGGTCGTTCGTTCCGAAGCTGAAAAAGTCGGCGTGCGTTGCAATTTCGTCAGCCCGAACCGCCGCCCGCGGCAGCTCGATCATGGTCCCGACCAGATATTCTGGGGAAAATCCGGTTTCCTTTGAGAGCGCAGCGGCGACGGCGTCGATTTTAGACCGCAATAGCGCCAGTTCAGACGCAAAGCCGACAAGCGGGATCATGATTTCCACCAACGGCATGACGCCGGTGGCCTTTTGAACCGCGGCCTGCGCCTCGAAAATCGCGCGCGCCTGCATCTCGTAGATCTCAGGATAGGTGATGGCCAGCCGGCAGCCGCGATGGCCAAGCATCGGATTTTCTTCGTGTAATTCCGAAGCGCGCTGCATCAGCGCGTCGCGCGGCAGCCCGGTCGCCTCGGCCACTTCCGCGACGTCTTCCTCGGTATGCGGCAGGAACTCGTGCAGCGGCGGATCAAGCAGACGGATCGTGCAGGGCCGATCCTCCATGATCGTAAAAATCTCTTCGAAATCAGCGCGCTGGAACGGCAGGAGCTTGTCGAGCGCCGCCCTGCGCCCGGCCTCATCCTTGGACAGGATCATTTCGCGCATTTTCGAGATGCGCTCGGCGTCGAAGAACATGTGCTCGGTGCGGCAAAGGCCGATGCCCTCCGCGCCGAAGCTTTTCGCCGTGCGCACATCCGAGGGCGTTTCCGCATTCGCCCGCACGCCAAGCCGGCGCGCCTCGTCCGCCCACGCCATCAGAATTGCGAAATCGCCGGTGAGTTCCGGCTCGATCATCGCGACTTCGCCCAGGAACACTTCGCCCGTGGCGCCGTCGACGGTGATGATTTCGCCTGCCTTCACTTCGCGCCCGGCGGCCTTGAACACGCCGGCTTTGACGTCGATGCGGATGTCGCCTGCGCCGCATACGCATGGCGTGCCCATGCCGCGCGCAACCACGGCGGCGTGACTGGTCATGCCGCCCTGGCTCGTCACGATCGCCTGGGAGACATGCATGCCGTGAATGTCTTCCGGCGTCGTCACGGGACGCACGAGAATGACGGGACGGCCCTCGCGCGAGATTTTTTGTGCGTCTTCGGATGAAAACACCACCTCGCCCACAGCCGCGCCCGGAGAGGCCGGCAGCCCCTTGGAGAGAAGATCGCGCGGACCATCGGGATCGAGCGTCGGGTGCAGGAGCTGGTCGAGCTGGCCGGGATCGACGCGCAACACGGCTTCATCCTGAGAGATGAGCTCTTCGCGCGCCATATCGACGGCGATCTTGAACGCCGCCTTGGCCGTGCGCTTGCCGTTACGGGTCTGCAGCATCCAGAGCCGGCTCTTTTCGACCGTGAACTCGATGTCCTGCATGTCGCGATAATGGCGTTCGAGCTGGTCGAACACCGCGAGCAATTCTTTATACGTTTCCGGCATCGCCTCTTCGAGCGAGGGCGAATTGTCCTTGCGCTCTTCGCGCGCTTCCTTGGTGAGGGATTGCGGCGTGCGGATGCCGGCGACGACGTCTTCGCCCTGAGCGTTGATCAGGAACTCGCCATAGAGCTTGCGTTCGCCCGTGGACGGATTGCGCGTGAACGCAACGCCGGTGGCGCTGTCCTCGCCCATATTGCCGAACACCATGGCCTGAACATTGACCGCCGTGCCCCATTCGGCCGGAATATCGTGCAGATTACGGTAGGTGATCGCGCGGTCATTCATCCACGATTTGAACACGGCGGAAATCGCGGCCCAGAGCTGCTCATTCGGGTCGGTCGGAAAATCGCGGCCCAGGCGCTTGCGCACTTCAGCCTTGTACAGATTAATGATTTCGGCCCAGTCATCAGCTGACAAATCAGTGTCCGCGACGAGGTCGTTTTCTTCCTTGTAATCCTCCATGAGCGCTTCGAGGTGCTCATGCTTCACGCCGAGGACGACGTCGGAAAACATCTGGATGAAGCGGCGATAGCTGTCGAGCGCGAAGCGGCGGTCACCGGACAAATTCGCCAGCCCTTCGGCGGTTTCATCGTTGAGGCCGAGATTGAGGACGGTGTCCATCATGCCCGGCATGGAGGCGCGCGCGCCCGAGCGCACGGAGACGAGCAGCGGATTGGCGGGATCGCCGAATTTCTTGTCGCTCTTGGCTTCAAGCTCTTTCAGCGCGTCGGCGACCTGCTGGTCGAGCCCGTCGGGATAAGCGCGGTCATTGTCGTAATAGGCCGTGCAGACTTCGGTTGAGAGCGTGAAGCCCGGCGGCACCGGCAGGCCGAGCGCACTCATTTCCGCGAGATTGGCGCCCTTGCCGCCGAGCAGATCGCGCATGCCTGCGTCACCGTCGGCGCTTCCGCCGCCGAATGCATAAACCCATTTCGTCACGGTTTGCGCGCCTGCCTGGCCCATGGCCGCCTACCCTTCAATCTTCGAAAAATCAGCGACCGCAGAGAGCGCGTCGCGAAACTGAGACAACAACATAAGCCGGTTTTGCCGCAGTGCATCATCGCCGTCGACATTAACTGTAACGCGATCGAAAAACGCATCGACGGCCGGACGCAACGGCGCGAGTGCGGCCATCGCAGCCTCGAAGTCTTCGCGCTTCACCGCGGCGTCGACTTTCTTGCGCGCTTCGTTGAGCGCGGCGTTGAGGTCTTTTTCCTCGGCCTCTTTGAGGCGGCGGCCGTCCGGCTTGCCGGCATAGGACTTACCGTCCTTTTTCTCCTCGATGCGGAGAATGTTGGTTGCGCGCGTATAGCCCGCGAGCAGGTTCTTGCCGTCTTCGGAGTCAAGGAATCTGCCGAGCGCCTCAACCCGTTTCACGATCAAAACGAGGTCGTCCTCACCCAGAGCAAACACCGCGTCGACAAGGTCGTGGCGATGGCCCTCGTCGCGCAGGTGGACTTTCAGGCGGTCTGCGAAGAAGGCAAGGAGGTCACGTCGTTTGGCCTTGATCGAGCCGGCCCACTCTTTGAGAATGTCGTCAGACGAGAACACGCCCTGAGCTCTCTCAGCATGCAAAGCAACCTGTCGGAATTGCTCAGAATATTTTGCTTTAGCCAAGCCAATTATCTGGCTCAAAATGCGATCCCAAATTTCGGCAGTTTCAATCGCAGTCAATTGGAGCCTTATATCGAAACGAAGCAACATCCGTATCACCCCCAACGCCGCCCTTCGCAGCGCATACGGATCGCCGGAGCCTGTCGGCTTTTCGTCGATCGCCCAGAAGCCGACCAGCGTGTCGAGTTTGTCGGCCAGCGCAACAGCGACGGCGACCGGCTCGCTCGGCACGGCGTCGGCGGGGCCTTGGGGCTTGTAGTGATCGCGCACGGCGTCCGCGATGGCGGCGTCCTCGCCGAGTTCGAGCGCGTAATAGCGCCCCATCACGCCTTGCAGCTCGGGAAACTCGCCGACCATTTCAGACGTCAAATCATTCTTGGCGAGCCTCGCTGCGCGTTCGGCCGCATCCGGATCAGCGCCGACCTTGGGCGCCAACTCACGCGCGAGCGCGGCCACGCGGCCGACCTTGTCAGCGACGGTTCCGAGCTTTTGATGGAAGACGATGTCGCTCAGCCCCTCGCCCATCTCAGCGAGACCGCGCTTGAGGTCTTCATCCCAGAAGAAGCGCGCATCGTTCAGCCGCGCTGAGAGAACGCGCGCATTGCCGGCCGCGATCGCCTTGCCGCCATCATCCGCAAGCTGATTGGCGACGACGACGAAATTCGGCGCGAGCGCGCCCGTCTTGGGATCGCGCACCGCGAAATATTTCTGGTGCGTGCGCATGGAGAGCCGGATGACTTCGGGCGGCAGGTCCAGGAAGGCCGGGTCCATCTCGCCGAGCAGCACGACCGGCCATTCCGCCAGACCCGCCACCTCTTCAAGCAGTCCGTGATCCTCGACGAGTTCGAGGCCCGCCTCCTTGCAGACTTTGGCTGCGTCCTCGGCGATGACGCGCTTGCGCTCCTCGCGGTCGAGCAGCACATGGCCTTCGGACTGCAGCGTGTTGCGATAGGCGTGGAAGGACGACACCAGGAACGGGCCGCGGCCCATCATGCGGTGGCCCTCGGTGACGTTGCCGCTTTCAACGCCGTCGATCTCGAAATTCACGACCGCGCCGTCATAGAGGCATAAAATGCGCTGCAAAGGCCGCACCCAGCGCAAATGCCCGTCGCCCCAGCGCATGCTTTTCGGCCAGGGAAATTTGCGCACGATGTCGGGCACGATCTCGGCGAGCACGTCCTGCACGTCGCGGCCCGGCCGCTCGATCACGGCGACGTAGTAAGCGCCCTTCTTGTCCTCGCGGGTCTGTGCTTCCTCGATTGAGGAGAGCCCCGCCCCGCGCATGAAGCCTTCAAGCGCCTTTTCCGGCGCGCCGACGCGCGGACCCTTGCGCTCCTCGGAGACGTCCTGCGAGCGCGCGGGCAGTCCATCGACCACGACGGCGAGCCTGCGGGGTCCGACATAAGGCGTGATCTTCTCGAAGGCGAAACCGGCCTCTTTCAACCGGTCGCCAAGCAGACGCGCCAAATCCTCGCCCGCGCGCGCTTGCATGCGGGCGGGGATTTCTTCGGACAGAAGCTCAAGCAGCAATTGGGACATAGAGCGGCGCTATAACGGGCTTGCAGGGATTGGTCACGTCGGGCGGCGTGCGGCGGATGGCTCGGAGCTAGGCGGCCTCGCGTTCGAGCGCGGTCCAAGCCTGCGCGCAGCCTTTGGCGAGTTCGCGCACGCGGGCGATGAAATTGGGCCGTTCCGTCGGCGAAACCACCCCGCGCGCATCGAGCAGATTAAAGCAATGCGAGGCTTTCAGGCAGTAATCGAACGCCGGCAGCGGCAAGGGCTTATCCAGCGCCAGAAGGCTCGCGCACTGCTTTTCCGCGGCCGTGAACAGATCCTGCAGCATGGCGGTGTCGGCGTGCTCGAAATTAAACGCCGAGAACTGGCGCTCGGCCTCCTGGAAGACCTCGCGATAGGTCAGACCGGCGCCGTTGAAGTCGAGGTCGTAAACGTTGTCGACGCCCTGGACATACATGGCCAGGCGCTCAAGCCCATAGGTCAGCTCGCCGGAGACAAGGTCGACATCGAGCCCGCCGACCTGCTGGAAATAGGTGAATTGCGAGACCTCCATGCCGTCGCACCACACTTCCCAGCCAAGCCCCCACGCGCCGACGGTCGGGTTCTCCCAATCGTCCTCGACGAAACGCACGTCATGCAGCGCGCGATCGACGCCGATCGCATCGAGCGAGCCGAGATAGAGATCCTGAATGTCAGGCGGGTTCGGCTTCAGGATGACCTGGAACTGGTAATAATGCTGAAGCCGGTTTGGGTTTTCGCCATAGCGCCCGTCCGCCGGCCGGCGCGACGGCTGCACATAGGCCGCGCGCCAGGGCTTGGGACCGAGCGCGCGCAAGGTCGTCGCCGGATGCAGCGTGCCCGCGCCGACCTCGACATCGTAGGGCTGCAGGATCGCACAGCCCCGCTCAGCCCAATAGCGCTGCAGCGTCAGGATGATGTCCTGAAATGACAAAGATTTGGCGATGTCGGTCATTGCATCATCCCTGCAAGAAGCGCGCGCGTCTGAAAGCGGCGTAGAGCCGCCTCTCCTCGGAATCAAGCAAGCGCGGAGCTCTGAGCCCCTGAAACTCCCCAGCCGCGCCACATTTCGACCCAGCATCACGCGCGCAATGAGCCGACTTGAGAATCAGGAGCGGCGGCCATGCGGCGATTTGCTTGGGTTGGAGCGGCGGTCATCACGGGCGCATTGTTGAGCGCAGCCGTGGTGAGCGCGAAAGAAACGCCGCCGCCGATCGATTATGACGCTTTCGCCGCGCTGACGTCAGAGGCCGGCGCCCATCGCGCGACGCGCCTGATCCCGATCGACCGGTTCAACGAGCTCGCGGCCCAGTCTGGCGCCCTGATCCTGGACACGCGCTCAAGGGCTGCGTTCGAGGACGGCCATATCGAAGGCGCGGTCAATCTTCCGTTCTCGGATTTCACCGATGAGGCCTTGGCCGAAACCATCGGCGACACCGACCGGCTGATCCTGATTTACTGCAACAATAATTTCACGGACGACATCGCGCCGGTCGTGCTCAAGAGCGCCCCGCTGGCGCTGAACATTCCGACCTTCATCAATCTCTACGGCTATGGCTACCGCAACATCTACGAGCTGTCGGACTTCGTCAGCGCATCCGACCCGCGCGTCAATTGGACGGGCGACCTCGGCGCTGAGGATGCCGACGGTCTCTAGTGATATTCGCCGCTGCCGTTGAGGCGGCGCGGCGCGGCGCTGTCGCGCGGCGGCGGGTGCGGGATGTCTTCGCCGGATTGCTCCTCGGACTGGGTCTCGGCGAGATTCTGCTTCACCGCGTTGCGCGCGACGCTTTCGGTCGTATCGCGGCGCGATTGTCCGCGTTTGCGCAAAAATACGAGCGCGATCGCAGCAGCGGCGAGCAACACCGCCGTCAGCGCGAAAAAGCCCAGATCGCCCATAAAGTCCCCCTAAAGTCCGAACCGCCCCCAGGCGAGGCGCGCTTCGAATTCATCCGCCATGGCTGAAGCGCCGGCGCCGAGCAGGCGCTGTATCAGCGATGAGCCCGACGATTTGATTGTAGCGACGACGACGTCATCGCCGAACTTTTCTTTCAGTACCCCGCCGGGATGGCCAAGCCCGTCGATCAAGCCGAGCCGGAAGGCGTCCTTGCCGGTCCAGACATCACCCTGGAAGAAATCGGTTTGGGCATCGAGCTTGCCGGCGCGGCGCTCTTTGACCAGGGCGATGAAGTCGTCATGGATCCTCAATAAGAGCGATTCCAGCCAGGCGACGTCTTCGGCTTTTTCCGGAACGAACGGATCGAGCCGCACTTTGTTCTCGCCGGCCGTCTGCACCCGCCTGTCCAGACCCAGCTTGGCGATCGCCTCGGTGAAGCCGAAGCGCGCGCTGACCACGCCGATTGAGCCGATGATGGAGTTGGCGTCGGCGAAAATCTCATCGCCGGCAATGGCCAGCATGTAGCCGCCCGACGCCGCGACATCCTCGCAGAAGACGAGCACAGGTTTGTCCTTGGATTGCGCCAGCGACCGGATCTGGTCGTGGATCATCCGGGACTGCACGGCCGAGCCGCCTGGCGAATTGATGACGACGGCGACGGCTTTGGCCTCGCTGCGCGCAAACGCCTTCTCGATCATCTTTTCCACGCCGGCATGGGACACCGAGCGACCGCCGGCGGAACCGCGCGCGATGACGCCCTCAAGCCGGACCAGCGTCACCAAAGGCGGCGGCGACGGCAAAAACGGGAATATGCGGCGGAGAAATCTCAACATAGCACTTGAGCTAAGCTTCTCCGCTCCCAGTCACAAGCGCTCACGCGTCCCACGAGAACGCGCATGCGCCGCTCAAAATCGCTTGAGCAGCCTGGGAAGCCTCGCCGTTTTCGTGATGCAGCGCGAGCGGCGCGAGCAGTCGGAACGGCGATCGCGCGCCTTTTCGCGCATGCGCCAGAACGCGCCGCGCCGGCGCTCCCTGCTTCGTCGCGATTGGACGCAAGCGCACGTCGCCCGCCGCGCCAGCAAGCGCGCACAAGAGATCCGGGACGCATTCGGCGCGGTGGATCATGAATAATCGCCCGCCGTCACGCAGCGCGCCCAGAGCGGCGCGCAGCCAGTCCGCCAGGCGCAGATTGTCGCTATTGACGAAAG
>JAUIEH010000036.1 GCA_030428405.1 Alphaproteobacteria bacterium | reverse complement strand
TTGGCGGCCGAGGCGGCGCGCGATGACTTCCATGCGCGCTTCGATGCGGTCGAGCGCGTTTATCGCTATCGCATCGCCGACCGGCGCGCGCCCTTGACCTTTGACGCCGGGCTCGTCTGGCGCACGCCCTTTGCGATTGACGCGGACGCCATGCACGAGGCGGCGCAGGTGCTGATTGGGCGTCACGATTTCACGACCTTCCGCGACGCGCAGTGTCAGGCGGACAGTCCCGTCAAGTCCGTCGATTTCATCAGTGTAGAGCGCATCAGTCGCGATGCGGGTTCGGAAATCCACGTGATGGTGCGCGCGCGTTCATTCCTGCACCGCCAGGTGCGCTCCTTCACCGGGTCGCTGGTCGAAGTCGGACGCGGCAAATGGGAGGCGAAGGATTTGCGCGCTGCGCTGGAGGCCAAGGATCGCGCGGCCTGCGGGCCCGTGGCGCCGCCCGACGGGCTCTATCTGGTTGAGGTCCGCTATCCTTGAGGGATGGGGAACATGCGGAAGATATAGAGCTGGCCGGCGATGTTCACGAGCACATGCGCGCAGGCCAGCATGGCGCCAAGGCCCCAGGCGACGCCGAGCGCCTGACATGCGATGCGCCAATGCACGATCAGCGACAAGGGCACGAAGACGCGCAGTGTTGCGGCTTGCGCAGTTTGTGGATTGGCCGCGCCGGTGAGGTAGAGAATCCAGACCGTGGACTGCAACAGCAATAAGAACAGGACCGACCAGTTATGCACCGCGAGCCAGGCGGGAAAGACTTGTCCGCGCCCGGCCAGGCGCGCGAGCACGGGCGCGACCAGCGGGAAGCTCATCCAGATATACGCATAGGTCAGGCCAGAGCGCAGCAGCGTCGGGTCCTCAGCAGGCAGAGGCTGGCCGATGGCGGCGGCTGCGTGCACCTGGGCGGCGATGATGAGCGCGTAGACGGGCAATCCGACGATTGCTGCGCTGTAAGAGCGCACGACGCCGGCCGGCGTGACGTCAAAAAAGGACGGAAAGTCCGGCTTGCCCATGAGCAAACGCCAGACGCCGCGCAGTGATCTGAAAGGTTCAGTGAGCAGAGAAATCACTTGTCGATACGCTCGGCATAAAGACTAAGAACGCGCGCATAAACGCGCGTCAAAGTCTCGAGGTCGTCGAGCCGGCAATGCTCGTCGACCTGGTGGATGGACTCCCCGGTCAGGCCAAGCTCGGCGACGGGCGCATAATCCTTGATGAAGCGCGCATCCGACGTGCCGCCGCCGGTTGAAAGCACGGGCCGGCGGTTGGTTTCGGCTTCTACGGCGTCCTGCAGGACGTCAGTGAAATCGCCCGCTCTGGTCATGAAGGCTTCGCCCGTCGTGGTCAGCTCGGCCGAGACGCCGCCGTCAAAGCCTTCGCGCGCAGCATCGACCAGCCCTTCGATCCAGCTCTCCAGATCGCGGCCCTTATGATTGGTGTTGAAGCGGATGTTGAGCCGCGCCGTCGCTTTGGCGGGGATGATGTTGTGCGTCCGGTTGCCGACATCGACGGAGGTGATTTCGAGATTGGAGGCTTGGAAATGCGGCGCGCCGTCGTCGAGTTCGCGCTCCTTCAACTTGGTGAGCAGGTCGAGCAGCACGGGCACAGGATTTTCCGCGCGCTCGGGATAAGCGACATGGCCCTGTCGGCCGACGACGCGGATGACGCCGTTGAGGCTGCCGCGCCGGCCGATCTTGATATTGTCGCCGATGGCGTGCGCGCTGGTCGGCTCGCCGACGAGGCAGTGGTCGATGCGCTCGCCCTGATCTGCAATGGCGCGCAGGAGCTTCACGGTGCCGTCGACGGCTGGGCCTTCTTCGTCGCCGGTGATGAGCAGGCTGATGGATGAAGGCGTGCGCGCGCCGGTTTGATCCAGACGCGCAATGGCGGCGATGAAAGCAGCGATGGCGCCCTTCATGTCGCTCGCCCCGCGCCCCCAAAGCTTGTTGTCGCGAATGACGGCGTCGAAGGGCGGCGCGGTCCAGCTGTCTTCCGCGCCGGCTGAGACGACGTCGGTATGGCCCGCAAAGCAGAAATTCTTCCCCGTCGCGCCGCGGCGCGCATAGAGATTGTCGACCTCGCCAAAGCGGAAGCGCTGACACGAAAAGCCCAGCGTTTCGAGCGCCTGAATGAGCTCGAATTGCGCGCCCGCATCCAGCGGCGTGACGCTCGGCTTGCGGATGAGCGCGCAGGCGAGCGGCGCGGGGTCGGTGAGGTCGGTCATCTCGGTTGTCTGCGTATCCATGCTGATTGACTTAATCGGGCTCGCGGCGCGAGGAAAGCGGCGAGGTCTGTCGCAACGGCGCGCCATTGGCGGGCCGTGCGCCTGCGAGGAGGACTTAAATGCCGAAGATTGACATCGAAACGGCGCCCAAAGGCGGCGGTTCGCGCTATCCGGCGCCGTTCAACGAGCCGTGTCTCGACCGGCGCTGGACTGGGCTGGCTGATGCGGTCGGGCTGACGCAGTTCGGCGTCAATCGCGTGGTCTTGCCGCCGGGCGTGTGGTCGTCTCAGCGTCATTGGCACGAAATCGAGGACGAGTTCGTCTGGGTGCTGGAGGGCGAGCCGACCCTGGTCACGGACGCCGGCGAGGAAGTGATGAAGCCGGGCGAGTGTGCAGGCTTCAAGGCCGGCGTGCGCGACGGTCACGTGTTCAAAAATCTGACCGACAAAGACGTCGTCCTGCTCGTCATTGGCGGGCGCGACGACGCCGATCACGGCGAATATTCCGACATCGACATGCGCTTCAAGCCGGGGCGTTATTCCGGCAATGGCGGCTATGAGCACAAGGACGGCACGCCCTATTGAGCGCGCTTATTTCTTGCGCCGGACAAGCTTGAGGCCGGACCAGTCGGCATCGACCGCGCAGACTTTGATGTCGACGAGACCGGTCGGAAGCGCGAGTTCGCGCACGCCGTCTTCGGTCAGATCGGCGTGCAAAGGCGAGGATTTCTTGGGCCAGGAAATCCACAACATGCCGCGCTCGGCGAGCACTGGCGGGGCGTTTTTGATGGCGCGCGCAAGCTCGGCGCGGGTCAGGCAAAACCAGTGGATGAAGTCATGCGCGCCGTCGGGCGGCGCATCGGGCGCGGCTTCTATGATGTCGGTCTCGGCGCCCTCGACGAGCGCGTCATAATCCGAGGGCGGATTGACGACCAGCGCCGCCATGCCGGCCTTGAGCCCGAGCTTTTGATGCAGCGGCTTGCCGGAATATCCGTGAACAGATGCCATGGCGCGCCGCTCAATCGCGCAGCAATTCGTTGATGGCAGTCTTGGCGCGCGTCTGCGCGTCCACGCGCTTGACGATGACGGCGCAGTAAAGGCTCGGCCCGCCATTGGGGTCGGGCAGGGTTCCCGGCACGACCACGGCGCCGGCGGGCACTTCGCCGCGCATGATTTCGCCGCTCGCCCGGTCGACGATCTTGGTCGAGGCGCCGAGATAGACGCCCATCGACAAGACCGCGCCCTCGCGCACGATGACGCCCTCGGCGACTTCCGAGCGCGCGCCGATAAAGACATCATCCTCAATGATGACAGGACCGGCCTGGATCGGCTCGAGAACGCCGCCAATGCCCGCGCCGCCGGAAAGATGCACGCCCTTGCCGATCTGCGCGCACGAGCCGACCGTCGCCCAGGTGTCGATCATCGCGCCTTCGCCGACATAAGCGCCGATATTGATGAAGCAGGGCATGAGAACGGCGCCCGGCGCGACATAGGCGCCGCGCCGCACGGTCGCTTCGGGCACGCAGCGAAACCCGGCGTTGGTGAATTCCTCCGCACCCCAATCAGCCGTCTTGGCGGGCACCTTGTCCCAATAGCGCGCAAGACCGGCGCCGCCGCCTTCGCCGAACAGCCCCATCGGCCGCAAACGGAAGGATAACAACACGGCTTTCTTGAGCCACTGATTGACGCGCCATGCGCCGTCCGCGCCGGGTTCGGCCACACGCGCCGAACCGTCATCCAGCGCGGCGATGGCGCGTTCAACCGCGTCGACAAGGCCGGCTGGCGGCGCAGAGGCGTCGAGATCAGCGCGCGCCTCCCAGGCGGCGTCGATGACGCCGGACAATGCGTCGAGATCGGCGGCGGCGGTCATGAGCGCACTCCTCATAGCGGGTCTCGCGCGAACTAAGCGGTCTGCGCAAAGCGGGTCAATCGCAGCGGCCGCGAAACACAGAGACAGGGCGCGCGAATAGGCTAGGCTTGGTGGAGAAGCGGGGCCGCGCGGGGGCGTAAATGTTCGACATGGACTGGGGCGGCGACAATGCGCGCGCCATCGGCGGACTGGCGCTGATCATCGCGAGCGCCTGGGCGCTGGGCGGTTTCAAACGGCCGAGCCTGCGTCTGATCATTGGCGCGCTCGGCCTGCAATTCGCGCTGGTGCTGGCGCTCTTCGCCATTACGCCTGTGCGAGACAGCTTGTTCGGGCTGTCCGCGGCTGTCGGCGCGCTGATGGACGCCACTCAGGCCGGCACGTCATTCGTGTTCGGCTATGTCGGCGGCGGCGAGGCGCCGTTCAGCGTCACCGAGCCGAACAATGTCATCAGCCTCGCATTTCAGATTCTGCCGCTGGTCATCGTGTTGTCCGCGCTCTCCGCGGTGTTATGGCGCTGGCGCGTGCTGGCCTGGTTGACGGGCGCGTTTGCGTTCGTGTTCCGGCGCGTGTTCGGCTTGTCGGGCGCTGCAAGCCTGGCGGTCTCGGCGAATATCTTTCTCGGCATGGTCGAGGCGCCGATCCTGATACGACCTTATCTCGCACGCCTCAGCCGCTCGGAACTGTTCATCGTCATGACGGCGGGCATGGCGACCGTGGCGGGCACTGTGCTGGTCATTTACGCCGTGATGCTTGCGCCGATCATTCCGGAAGCGGCAGGCCACGTCATCGCGGCGTCCATCATCTCCTGTCCGGCCGCCGTTCTTCTCGCCCGGCTGATGGTTCCGCCGGGCCCGGACGACGCTGTCGTGGAGGCTGAAACGCCGGTTTCTTCCGAATACGCATCGACCATGGATGCGCTTACGGCCGGCGTGACGGAAGGACTGAAGCTCTACCTCAACATTATCGCGATGCTGATTGCTTTCGTGGCGCTGGCGGCCCTCGTCAATGCCGGGCTGAGCCTTCTGCCGGATGTCGACGGCGCGCCTTTGACCTTGCAGCGCCTGCTCGGCTGGGTGTTCGCACCGCTGATGTGGCTGATCGGCGTGCCATGGGCGGAGGCGGGCGCGGCGGGCGCTCTGTTCGGCGTGAAGACGGCGCTCAATGAGTTGCTGGCGCTTGTCGAGCTGAACCAGACCGCGGAGGCTTTGAGCGCGCGCACGCGGCTGATCCTGACCTATGCCTTGTGCGGCTTTGCGAATTTCGGCTCGCTCGGCATCATGATCGCCGGGCTCACCACGCTCGCGCCCGAGCGGCGCGGCGACATTCTCGCGCTGAGCTGGCCCTCGCTCCTATCCGGGCTAATGGCGACCATGATGACCGGCTGCATTGTCGCGGCGCTGCCAGGCGAGGCGCTGGGGCTCTGAGACGCGCTAGGCGGCGTCGAGAAGGCGCTCGCTCATCTCCCAGAGGCGTTCAGCGGATTCGTCGCTGCAGGCATGGGCGTTTACGCCCGAATAGCGCGCGAGCGGGCTGTCGGGATCGGTCTGCACCGCAATCTCGCAGTTCTCGCAATAGACGCCGGGCTTGCCGTTCAGGAGCGGCGAGGTCGCAGCCCAGATCGTCGTTGAGGCGCCTTGCTCGGGGGTCTTGAAGCCTTGCTTGGCGAGTTCGGACAATTCGCCGTCCTCATTCAGCCAGCCCATCGCGATCATCTCCTCTTTCGGCAGATGACGCTGCAGCGGCGTGAAAATGCCGCCGGGATGGACCGAGAAGGCCGCGCCGTCCGTGTCCGCGAGGCGACGGGATAATCCGTTAGCGAATAAAGCGTTTGCGGTCTTGGCCTGACCATATGCGCGCCATTTGTCGTAGTCCTCGCGCTCGTAATTCGGGTCGTCCCATCTGATGTCGGACAATTTGTGTCCGGTCGACGACAGCGCCACGACGCGCGCGCCCGGCGTATTCTGCAGAGCGGGCATCAGCGCCTTGGTAAGCGCGAAGTGTCCCATATGGTTGACGCCGAACTGGGCCTCCCAGCCGGGACCGACACGGGTTTCTGGACAGGCCATGACGCCAGCGTTGTTGATCAGGAAATGGAGCTTCGGAAATCTCTCCTGCGCTTGTTCGGCGAAGCGCTGCACGGAGGCGAGGTCGCCCAGATCCATGGGCGCGGAGTGAACCTCGCCGTCAATGCCGGCGAGTTCTGCGGCTGCTTTATCGGGCGAGCGCACGGGCACCAGAACCGAGGCGCCTTTTTTCGCCAGCGCGCGCACGGTCTCCACGCCGATGCCGCTATAGCCGCCGGTCACAATCGCCGTCTTGCCTGAAAGGTCGACGCCGTCGAGCACCTCGTCGGCGGTCGATTTGGCGTGAAACGGGGATTGCACAGGGACCTGGTCGGCGACAGCCATCAATCCGTACTCCGCAAGAGTTCTTGGAGGCGCGATCATTCATGGCGGCGCGCTTTGAGGCAATGGCGCGCGGAGAATTTGCATCTATCGGCGCTTCGCGCGCGCTGCTTGTTCACGCGCTGTCAAATTACGCGTGAGCGCGGTTCCGTCGCGGCGCTTCCGCCCCATATTCTGTCCTCCAGGCCAGACACGCGGAGCGCGCCATGACCGACACCTCCAAATACGCCAAGTCCAAAGACGCCATCGAACAGCTGACGCCCGAGCAGCGCGCGGTGACGCAGGAAGACGCAACCGAGCGCGCTTTCGCCAACGCTTACTGGGACAATAAGGAGCCGGGTCTTTACGTCGACGTGGTCTCCGGCGAGCCGCTATTCGCCTCGCTGCATAAATATGACTCCCATTCCGGCTGGCCGAGCTTTTTCCAGCCGCTGGAGCCGGACAATGTCGTCGAGCGCGCAGATGTGAGTCATGGCATGCGCCGCGTGGAGGTGCGCTCCAAACATGGCGACAGCCATCTCGGCCATTTGTTTCCCGACGGGCCGCGGCCGACGGGGATGCGCTACTGCATAAATTCGGCCTCGCTGCGCTTTGTGCCGGTCGAAGAGCTTGAGGCGGAGGGCTATGGCGAGTACGCGCATTTGTTCGAGAGCGCCGATGCGGCCGATGAGAGCCGTTGACCAAACCAGACAGGCGCGCGGCGTGGGTCGAAGGAGCGCTGCATGGACAAATTTGCCCGCGAGCGTGGTGATCCGCGCGATGCGATGTCGGATGCGGACTTCCTCGCGCAGCGCGCCGCCGCTTTCGCCGACCTCGCCATCGACCTTGTCCTGTCGGAAATCCGGCGGCTGAAACCGCCGCATCCCTTGCGCGTCAAGCGGATGCGGCTGAACCAGACCGACATTGACGGGCGCTCGCAGCCGCAGCGCTTCGACAGCGTCGTCATCTATTACAATCAGCTTCATGAGGATGCGCCTGACAAGCCGGGCTATGTCCGCACATATTCGAGCGAGCGCTATCTGCGCGCGGCCACGGGCGATGTCGCAGGGCTGAGCGCGGAGGGCGGCGACCCCGTCATCTCTTTTGATGACAAGCTCTATGATCTCGACGCTGCGCCCAAGGTGGCGCGGGCCATGCTCGATGATGCACAGCAGCGCTTCGACTATCTCGCATCGCGCAGCGACTTTCTGCCGCCGACGAAAACCGGCGCGCCGGTCAACGGCAAGCCGCGCAAGATCGTGACGACCGGCATGCGCGTGATGCGCGCGCTTTATTTCTCGGGCTTTGTCGCTGTCATGATCGCAGCGCTTTACGCGTTCACGCGCTAAGCCTCGGCGCCAGTCGAAGCGCGCCCAAAAACGCGGTCAAATCATCCGTGGCGTGATGGACGTGAGCGGGCTGCTCGCCGGCGCCGGCCGGGCGCGCGCCCTCCGGCTCGTGGCTCCAGTCCTTGTTCGTGCGCACGAGCACGGTCTCAAATCCCATGGCGTGCGGGACTTCCAGGTTACGCGCCATGTCCTCGAAAAAGGCGGCCTTGTCGGGCTGAATGCCGAAGCGGGCGACGAAGCTGTCATAGGCAGGGCGCTGCGGCTTGGGCGCATAGTCCGCGCACGAAATTGAGAACATGGCGTCAAACACGCCGTCCAGTCCGCGCCGCTTCGTGACGCGCGCCGCATGTCCGAGCGAGCCATTGGTGAAAACGAATTTGCGGCCCGGAAGGGCTTCGAGATTGGCGCGCAATATCTGGCAGGGCTCGACCGGGGTCAGATCGATGTCGTGGACATAGTCGAGATAGGCGTCTGGCTCGACGCCGTGTTGGGTCATCAAGCCGTTCAGCGTCGTTCCGTGCTCGACATAATAGCGCTTTTGCAGCGCGACGGCTTCCGCAGCGTCGACATTCAGCGCTTCCATGACGAAGGATTTCATCCGCCGGTCGATTTCGGCGAACAGGTCGCATTCGGACGGATAAAGCGTGTTGTCGAGATCGAACACCCAGTCGACGACATGGGTGAAATCGGGCCCGCTCGTCATTCGGCCTCGTCCGGCGCGTCGTTGAAATCGGCCTCGGTGAATTCGAGCGAGACCGCTTCGCGACCCTGGCTCAAAACCGTGGCGAAGCGCGCATCAATGAAGCCGCGGCTGACGCAGTTCTCGCGACCGAGAATGTCGAAACGCGTTTCTGCGATGCAGAAGGTCTCGTCCGCCGCCGTCAAAGGCCTGTCGACACCGTTCTCGCGCCGGCCCGCATAAACATAATAGGCCGGGTCTTCGAGCGGTTCGTCGAACACGCGCGCGCACTCGCCGGGATCGAGCGGCCACCAGCCGCGGCTTTCCCAACTGTCGTCGCGCCGGCGCGCCACAGCCGCCCATACCGAGCCTTCCGCGCGATTGCACAGGCGCAGACCGATTTCATCGGCGCGGCTGAGCGCGGCTTCCTCAAGCGCGTCGATCAGCTCGGGCTCGTCGAGCGAGGCGTCGATGCCCTGGTCTTGCGCGAAAACGCGTACGGCGCGGCGCGTGCGCCGCCCGGAAAAGCCGTCAATCGTACGAATTTCGTAGCCGTTATCGCGCAATAGTCGCTGGACGCCGGCGGTGTGCGGGTCCTCATAGCTTGTCGGCTCGCGCAAGGGCGTGCGCTGTTCTTCCGAGGTGATGTCGATTTCCACGAAACCGCGCGTTTCAAAGCCGACTTCCTCGCATTCGGCTTCACCGGCGAGCGAGAAATCGCTCACGTCCACGCAATGATCCGCATAGCCCGACCACTCCCGGCGACCGCCGCGATGCGCAAATGAAGAGCGCGCGTAGAGATAGTGCATGCCGGGCGTCAAGGGTCGGTCGATGACCTCGCGGCACTCGCCGGGCCTGAGCCGTGTCCAGCCTTCGGTGATGCGTCGGCCGGACTCGTCATAGGCGATGGCGGATTCAAGAACGAAGCTCGTCTGATTGCACAAGGTCCATTGCGCCTGCGCCGAGGGCGCGACGAGGACGGCGAACAGAAGAGCAAAAGCGAAAGACGTCGGGGAAAGGGTTCGCATGAGTGCTGACGCAGGTCCCATCGGCGACGCCGTCCAGGCGTCAAATCAACGCGGCGATCTCGGCGCGGAGCTCATTCAGCCCGACGCCCTTCGCGCTCGAAGTCGCCACTATGCGCGGATGACAGGCCGGCCGCCGGGCTACGCGAGCCGCCGTTTCCGCGATGCGCTTTTCATGGTCCGACGCGGCGATCTTGTCGAGCTTGGTCAACACCAATTGATAGGAAACCGCCGCTGCGTCCATCACCGCCATGGCCTCTTCATCAGACGTTTTCACGCCGTGGCGGCCGTCGATCAACAGGCAGACGCGCTTTAGATTCACCCGCCCGCGCAGATAATCCCGCGTCAGCGCGGTCCAGCGCGCGATTTCTTTCTTCGAGGCCTGGGCAAATCCGTAGCCGGGCAAATCGACGAGATGCAGCCGGTCGTCGAGATTGAAGAAATTCAGCTCGCGCGTGCGTCCCGGCGCATTCGAGGAGCGCGCCAGGTCCTTGCGCCCGGTGAGCGCGTTCAGAAGCGTCGACTTGCCGACATTCGAGCGGCCCGCGAACGCCACTTCGGGCAGATCGGAATCGGGCAGCCGTTCCATATCGACCACGCCCATGACGAAGCGCGTCTCGCGGGCGAACAGGAGGCGCCCCGCTTCCAGGTCGAGCGCGTCATCGCGTGAGGCCGCGTTCATGCCCGCGACCTTGCCGTCACGTGTCGCCGCCGCCCGAACCAGCTGATCCGCCCGGTGTGCCGCCTGACGCGCCGGAACCGCCAAAGACGGCGTCCCACCGTTTACGGAGGAATGAGCCGATCGGCGTGTCCACGCCCTGACGCCGCATGATGATATATTGCTGCGTGAAGGTGAGCGTGTTGTTCCAGGTCCAGTAGATGACCAGCCCGGCCGCGAACGGCGCCAGGATGAACATGAAGACCAGCGGCATCATCGCGAACAGGCGCTGTTGGAACTTGTCCGGCGGCGGCGGGTTCAGCGTCTGCATCGCCGCCATGGTCGCGCCCATCATCAAGGGCCAGGCGCCCAGCGCGAGCGCGCCGGTTCCGCCGATGATCGCGCCGAGCAGCGGCAGCGAGGCCGGGTCATAGGGCAGGAGGCCGAACAGATTCCACATATTCGTGGGATCGCGCGCGGAGAGATCCTGGATCCAGCCGAAGAACGGCGCGTGGCGCATTTCGATGGTGACGAAGAGCGTCTTGTAGAGCGCGTAGAAGACTGGGATTTGCAGCAGGATCGGCAGACAGCCCGCGACCGGGTTCACCTTTTCGCGCTGATAAAGCTGCATCATCTCCTGTTGCTGGCGCTTGGGGTCGGCCTTGAAGCGCTCGCGCAGCTCTTGAACCTTGGGCTGCAAAGCTTTCATACGCGCCATCGACTTGAACGCCGAATTCGCCAGCGGGAAGAACAGGATTTTGACGAGCACCGTCAGGATCAGAATGGCGATGCCGAAATTGCCGGTCAGCCGGCCGAAATAGTCGAGCGTGTAGAAAAAGGGCCGGGTGAAGAACCAGAAATTGCCCCAGTCCACGGCCATGTCGAGACCGGGAATGTCGAACTCTTCCTGATAGCGGCGCAGGACGTCGACGCGCTTGGCGCCGGCGAAGAGCCGGGTGGTGACCTCGACCGACTCGCCCGCCGGCACGTCGATCCGGGTCATTTGATATTGGGCCTGGAACATCGGCCCGTCGGCGCGTTCGCGCACCAGCATTTCGCCGGTGAACTCCGCATCCGCGCCGGGCGCCAGAGCTGCGAGCCAATATTTATCCGTATAGCCGAGCCAGCCGCCCTCGCTGTTTTCGCTCAAGAACGGCGCCGGGCGGCCGTTCGCGTTCACGCCTGCGCGCTCTTGCTGGCGGCGCATGCGGCGATATTTGCGCTGGAATGAATCGCCGTTGAGCACGCCGACCGCGCCCTCATGCAGGATCATGAAATTGGTCAGATCCTCAGGCACGCCGTAGCGGCGAATGACGCCGTAGGGAAACAGCGTTTGCGCATCGCCGGTGTCGTTGGTCACGCGGTCGGTGATCGTGAATAGATAATCGCCGTCAACGGCGATCGTGCGCCGGAACAACAGCCCGTCTTCGGTTTCATAGCCGAGCGTGACCGGCGTTTCCGGCGTTAAAACCTCGCCTTCGATGACCCGCCAGGGCGTGTTGTTCGGGCTCGGCAGATCGGAGCGCCCGCTGACCGAGTTCCAGCCATGCGCTGCGTAATATCCGGCCGGCCCGTTTTGCGGATTGAACAGCGTGACGGGCGGGCTGTCCTCGGCGAGCTCCTCGCGATAGCGCAAGAGCTGCAAGTCATCGAAGCGGGCGCCATCGAGCAGGATCGAGCCGGAGACGGCCGGCGCATCAATGCGCAAGCGCCGGTCGGCGGACATCGCGACGGCCGCGTCGCGGGTGTCTGCGCGGGCGCTTGAGGCCTCAATGGGATCGGCGGCGGGATCGC